>CAYORZ010000105.1:0-6623 GCA_964406485.1 uncultured Gemmatimonadaceae bacterium
TCGACCTCCCGCGCGACGACCCCCTTGGCGATCCCACCGATCGCAGGGTTGCAGCTCATCTGACCGATCCGGTCGAGGTCGGGGGTCACGAGGAGCGTCCGCGCGCCGAGCCGGGCTGCAGCGGCGGCCGCCTCCGACCCCGCGTGCCCCCCTCCGATCACCAGGACATCGATTCCACTGTCACTCACGAGCCGTCTCCTCCATCAGGCAATGCCCCGTCGAACATCTCCGGGTCGCGCCAGACGCGAAAGCCGTCGGCGTCTGCGGGCGGGCCCACACGAACGGACACGACGGCCGTGACGCGCGCCGCCGGCGGCCCCGTCTGCAGCCATCGGCGCAGGGCCGCCAAAGCCCCGGGCGATCCGCGCGCCTGCACTTCGACCGTCCCGTCGGGGCGGTTCCAGACCCGCCCCTCGACGCCGAGCTCCCGGGCCTCCTGCACCGTGTACCAACGGAATCCCACGCCCTGCACCCGTCCCGAGATCCGCCACGCGGCGCGCTCCGATGCGGCCATCTGTCTATTTCCCCACACAGAAGCTGCGAAAGACCCGGTCGAGCACCGCATCGATGTCGACGAGGCCAACGATCTCCTCCAGCGCCGTCTCGGCGGCGTGCAGGTGTCCGGCCGCGTACTCCGCGGGAACTCCCTCACCCAGCGCTCTCGAGAAGTCGCGCATTTCGGCGGCGGCCCGCCGCACCGCCTCCGCCTGCCTCGCGCGGGTGAGCACCGGGGCGTCGGCCGGGGCGTCGTGAAGCCCCGCAAAGCAGAGCCCCGCCACCCGCCGCCGGAGCGCGCCGAGCCCCTCCCCGGTTACCACCGACACCCGCACTTCGTCAGGCGGAGCGTCCGTTCCCGGCTCCCCGACCCGGGGCGTTCCGTCGGGCGCCCCGTTCTCTTCGTCGGTACAGCGATCCTCTCCGGAGCTGCCGTCCGCGACCAGGTCGGCCATCGTCCGCACCCGGAGCACCCTCGGACCCCGCGCGGTGAGCCACGCCGCGTCGTCGGCCGCGACCGCTTCGGTCGCGGGAACGCAGTGCAGCACCAGGTCGGCCGACCCGACGAAGCGGCGGGCGACCTCGATCCCCATCCGCTCGACCTGGTCGCCTTCCTCCCGGAGTCCCGCGGTGTCCACCAGCCGCACCGGGTAGCCGTCCATCGAGAGTTCGATTTCCAGGGCGTCGCGCGTCGTGCCGGGAATCGGGGTGACCAGCGCCCGCTCCTCACCGGCGAGGGCGTTGTACAGCGACGACTTCCCGGCATTCGGCCGACCCGCGAGCACGACGAGCGCTCCCTCCCGGAGTCGCTCCCCCTCGGGCGCCGTCTCGGCCAGCGCCTCGAGGCGGGCGAGCACGGCATCGGCGGCAGCGCGCACAACGTCGATCGGAACCGGGGGCTCGTCTTCGTCAGGAAAATCGATGTGGTAGGCCAGGAGCGCCTCCACCTCGATCACGTCTTCGCGCAGCGCGGCGATGCGGCGACTCAGGTGGCGGTCGAGCTGCCGGACCGCTTCGCGCTGAAGCCGCCGGCTGCGGCCCCGCACCAGGTCGTCGACGGCTTCGGCCTGCACCAGGTCGAGCTTGCCGTTGAGGTAGGCGCGTTGCGTGAACTCTCCCCCCTCGGCCTGCCGCGCCCCCCCCGCGAGGAAGGCGTCGAGCACCCGGCGCGCCAGCAGCGTTCCCCCGTGTCCCGAAAACTCGACCACGTCGTCTCCGGTGTAGGAGTGCGGCGCGGGAAACCACGTCAGGAGCCCGTGATCGAGCACCTCTCCCGTCGAGGGATCGGTGACCCGCACCCTGTGCACCTTCCGCGCCTCGAGCGCCCCGCCCCGCCACTCCGGCACCACCTTCGCGACCACCGCCGACGTGGTGGGCCCCGACACGCGCACCACCGCGATCGCCCCCGCACCGGGAGCGGTCGCCAGCGCCGCGATCGTGTCGATCAGGGAGTCCAGCGTCCCTCCTGCACCGCTACGGCTTCGCCCGGTCGCGTCGTTCCAGCTTGACCGGGGGCGCTCCCGCGACCTCCCGCCGTTCCCGCGCAATCAGCAGTTGCTGGGGGAGCGTCGCGAGGTTGGAGGTGGCGTAGTAGAGGTTCAGTCCCGAGGGGAACTGCATGAAGATGAAGGCGAAGAAGGGCGGCATCACGTACATCATCATCTTCATCTGCGGATTCTGCCCCGTGTCGGGCATGGAGCGGAACGAGATGTACTGCAGAAGGAACATCGAGACCCCGAGCACGATCGGGAGAATGTAGAGCGGGTCCTTCGCCGACAGGTCCGGGAGCCAGAGGAACGAGACCCCGCGCAATTCGATCGTGTTCTGGAAGACGAAGAAGAGGGCGATGAGGACCGGCCAGGGGAGGAGCATCGGCAGACACCCGGCGAGCGGGTTGAAGCCGTACTCCTTGTACAGCCGCATCATCTCCTTCTGCTGCTTCTCGGGGTTGTCCTTGTACTTCGCCTGGATCTCCTTGACGAGCGGCTGCACCTGCATGTTGCGCATCTGCGCGCGCATCGCCTTCTGGTTCAGCGGCCAGAGGAGGATCCGCATGATCACCCCGAAGATGACCAGCACCCACCCGTAGCCGACGCTCAGGGTGTCGTGGAGGAAGTTCAGCACCCAGAGGGTGATCGCGACGAAGGGGCGGATCAGCGGCCGCAACCACTTCCACCCGTAGGGGTTCACCTCTTCGAGGTCGGCCCCGAGCAGTTGCAGGCTCGAGTAGACCTGCGGGCCGAGGTAGAGGCGGTAGGCGAGCGAGCCGTCGCTTCCGACCGCCTGACTCACCTCGATGGAGGCGCGCGAGGGGTCGTCGCCGGGCGCGGTCGCCACCCCTCCGAGGTAGGGCCCGTCGAGCGACATCTCGGCCCCCGGGAGGACGGCCATCAGGAAGAACTTGCTCTTGACCCCTGCCCACCGCCACGGCCCGTCGTGCAGCCCCGTGTCGACCTTCCGCATCTCGGTCGAGCGCACCCCCCGCTCCAGGTGGTTCCCGACCCACGCCATCACCCGTGCTTCCTGCGCGGAGTCTGCCTCGTTGAAGGCGATTCCCCGGCCGAGCCCGGTCGTCAGGAGGGGTCGATCCACCCCCTGCACGTCGGCTTCGACCTCGATCAGGTAGGCGTCGGGGCGGAAGGTGTAGCGGAGCGTCACCGCGAGCGGCGACGCCTCCGAGGCATGCCGGAAGGTGAGCGTCTGCGGCCCCGACCCCTCGGTGAGGATCAGCCCCCGGGCCGGCTCGACGGTGAAGTCGAGGGCGGCGAGTTCGAGGGTGTCGTCGCCCGCCACGAGCGCCTTCGTGAGTGCGGGAATCCCCTCGGGCAGAAGCTGCACCGGCCCCTCACCCCCCGCCAGCGTCTCGTACTGCAGCATCTCGGCACTCTCGAGCGAGGCGCCGCGGCTGTTGAAGTCGAAGCGGTAGAGTGGGGACTCCACGCGGACGATCTGCGCCGGTGGGCGCTCGAGACCGGCCGGATCGGTCGCCGTCGGGGGCGTGAGGGGCAGACTCCCTGCAGCGGGCTCGGCCGCCGGATCGACCGGAGGTTCGACGAGAAGGGTCGAGTCGGCCGCGGGCTCGTCCGGAAAGACGGGAGGAAAGAGCTTGTTCGTTCCCCAGATCACGAGAAACATCAAGCTCAGCGCCAGAATGAAACGTCCTTCGGTGCTCATCGCATCTGTTCCGTCGAGGTACCTTCGGCGATCCCGATCTCTCCGGGTCGTCGCGGCACCGGGTCATGGCCCGATCCACCCCAGGGGTGGCACCGGAGGATCCTGCGCACTCCCATCCAGCTGCCTCGCAACGCCCCGTACCGCTCCACGGCCTCGAGGGTGTAGGCGGAGCAGGTCGGGACGTACCGACACGACGGAGGAGTCCAGGGGGAGATCCCCACCTGGTAGAACCGGATCAGTCCGATCAGCGCTCGGCGAACCATCGCTCGTCGATCCACTTCATCAGTTCACTCCTCAACTCCGGGAAGGTGGCGTCGTACGCCTCCCTCCGCGCACGTACGAGAAGATCCACCACGACCCCCCCTTCCCTCAACCTCGGCAGCAGATCGCGCCGTGCGATCTCGCGAAGCCTCCGCTTCAGGCGGTTGCGGTCCACGATCCGCCGACGGTGCTTCGGGACGACCACCCCGAAGCGGGAATGCGAAAGGGGGGAAGGGGCGAAGACGACATCCAGGTGTCGCGTCCTCGCCCGCTCCCCCCTCGAGAAAAGCTCCCGGATCTCCGACCCCGACCGGATCCGGACCTTCCGGGGAAATCTCGTGTCGGGACGGTCGGCCCGCGGCTCGGGCGCCGCATCGGGCACGCCGCCCATTTCCGCTACTTCGAGCCGATCTTCACCGTCAGTTGGGCCCGGCCCTTCTTTCGGCGAGCCTGGAGGACCTTGCGTCCCCCCTTCGTCTTCATCCGTGCCCGGAAACCGTGCTTGTTCACGCGCTTGCGGTTCCGCGGCCGATAGGTCGGCATCATGGTGTCCTGTCCCAGCTCAGGGTCGCCGTTTGTCGAGAATCGAGCTTGACAAGCTAGCCCTTCCCCGACCCCCGGGTCAACCCGGGGCCCCTCCCTGCGATTCCTTTGGTTGACTTTTCCACAATCTCCCTCTTAGCTTCGCCGGCCCTCGACAACGCTCCGTCGAGGGGTGGTCTTCCACCCGTCATCCCCTGCGCCGTCGCGAGCATCCGTGGCTCTCGGCTCCGCGATGCCCCCCCCGCCCATGGAGTTCACCGCCAGCGACCTCTGGACGCGCGTGCTGACCGCCGTGCGTCCCGGCATGCCGGAGCAGAGCTTCAAGACCTGGTTCGGTACCACGCGGGCGGTGGCACTCACCGATGACGAACTCCAGGTGGAAGCGCCGAGCGACTTCCATGCGGAGTGGATCGAGGACAAGTACCTCCCCTCGCTGGAGACCGTCGTCTCGGAACTCGTGGGCCGCTCCGTCCGTCTGGTGATCGTCGCGGGCGAGGGGGGCGAGCCGGTCTTTCCCTCCGTGGAGGTGGCCCCGCCCCTCCGCCCCGTCGCCGGAAGCGCCGCGGCTCCGTCTCCGCCGCCCCCTTCCGTCACCCCGCCGGGGTCGCCCGCCTCCCCCGCGCCCGCGCCCGCCCGCGCACCCGACGGGAGCCTCCGCCCCCCCCTCAACGAGCGCTATACCTTCGAGCGCTTCGTGGTGGGCTCCAACAACCAGCTCGCGGCCGCCGCCTGCCACGCGGTTGCCGAGAAGCCGGCCCGCATGTACAACCCCCTCTTTCTCTACGGAGGGGTCGGGCTGGGAAAGACGCACCTCATGCACGCCATCGGGAACCACATCCTGGAGGTGATGCCGGGCACGAGCGTCCTCTACATCACCACGGAGCAGTTCGTCAACGACCTGGTGACCTCGATCCGCGAGGGGCGCACCCCCGACTTCCGACAGCGGTACCGCGAGGTCGACCTCCTGCTCGTCGACGACGTGCACTTCATGAAGGAGAAGGAAGGCACCCAGGAGGAGTTCTTCCACACCTTCAACGCCCTCTACGACGCCCGCAAGCAGATCATCCTGACGAGCGATCGTCCTCCGAAGGAAATCAAGGGACTCGAAGACCGCCTGGTGAGCCGCTTCGAGTGGGGACTCGTGGTCGACATCAAGCCCCCGGACTGGGAAACGCGCGTCGCGATCCTCCGGAAGAAGGCCGAGGACGACGGTCTCACCCTCGACGACGACGTGATCGACTTCATCGCGCGCTCGTGCACGGCTTCGGTACGGGAACTCGAAGGTGCGGTGATCAAGCTCCTGGCCTACTCGTCGCTCACCAACCAGGAGATCACCGAGTCGCTCGCGCGCACGGCCCTCTCGGGGATGATCCGGACCGACGATCGCGAGAGCATGCCGCCCACCGAGACCCTCACTCCCGAACGGATCCGCGCCGTCGTGGCGCGCGAGTGGGGGGTGGAGCCGGCGGGGCTCGCCTCGTCTCGGCGCACGAGAGACCTCACCGTGCCCCGCCAGGTCGCGATGTTCCTGATCAAGGAGATTCTCGACACGCCGCTGATCACGATCGGCGAGGCGTTCGGCGGCCGGGACCACTCCACCGTCATTCACTCGATCCGGAAGGTCCAGGAGACCATGAGCGACGATCCGCACTTCGCCGACCGCGTGGAGGGCACCCGCCACCTCCTCCTCGGCACCGACCGGAACTGGCCGTGAAAAGGGCCCCGCAACTCTCCACATCGGTGGGGAAAAGCTGCGTACTCTCCACCCCCCGGGCTCGCCCGCGGCCGGCTTTCCCCGACCGCGCCCCGTTGTCCACTGCCCTTCCACACCCCGCAGACACGCCGTTCGTCGCGACCCGTCGCCCCCTTCGGTCGCCGCCCCGCCCGTCCTTCCACAGCTCCACACGCCCTACTACGACTGCTATTCTTTTCATGAAAACCAGCACAGCACCAGGACGTGTGGGAATGTGTACCCTTCACCTCGGAGTGGAGTCTCCATGAAGTTCACCATCACCCGCCAGAACCTCCACAACGGTCTGGCCGCCGTCTCGGCAAGCATCCCCAGCAAGACCACCCTTCCGGTGCTCTCCAACATCCTCTTCGAGACGGATGACGACGGGGTCTGGATGAGCGGAACCGATCTTGACGTC
>CAYORZ010000106.1:0-6587 GCA_964406485.1 uncultured Gemmatimonadaceae bacterium
ATTTACGCCTTCGTCCAGGGCTCCCGAGTGGGGTCCTGGGATTGGGCCGCGGACGCTGATGGACTCGCCGGCGTGATGCACGCCTTCGCGCACGCCATGGATCCCGAGTACGAGCCTCCCGATCGCCGCGCGCCCGGGGGCGAGCCGGCGATGATCCGCGGAATCGACCCCGCGCCCGATGGGGAGCACCTGATCGTCACCCGGATGGTGCGGCCCTTCAGTTACATCGTGCCGGTGAACAACTTCGGTCGGGTCGAGGAGATCTGGGACCGCCAGGGGACAGTCCTGACCGAACTGCGCACCGTGGCGCTCAATACGGGACGCCAGTCCGCGGGCAGCGACGACGACGGCGACGACGGACCCCCGGAGCGGCGACAGCTGGCGTGGCGCCCGGACGGGGCGGGGCTGACCTTCCTGCAACAGGAGCCGGCGCCCGAGGACTCCACGGAAGCCGACGCGGCGGCCGACGCTCCGACCGACGCGGGCAGCAACTCCTCCCGCCGCCGCATGGATCGGGTGATGCAGTGGCTGCCCCCCTTCAGGGACGGGTCGGAGACGGTCGTCTACGAGACGGCCACCCGCATGCAGTCCCACACCTTCGCCGACGACATGTCGGCGCTCTTCATCACGGAGCGTCAGGGGCAGAACAACCACCAGTACGCCGTCTTCCTCGATGACCCCGAGACGAAGCACACCCTCGTGCGGTGGTCCAACGATGACTTCTACGCCCGTCCGGGGAGTCTGCTCACGGAGAGCGGGCCCGGCGCGGCGACGGTGCGGCTGTCGGCAGACGGAAGCGCGGTCTTCTTCACCGGGATCCAGTACGACGAAGACCCCCTGACCAACGGGCCCCGGTCGTTCGTGGACCGGGTGACCATTCGGACCGGCGAGAAGGAGCGCGTCTACGAGAGTTCCAACGACGGCGAGTTCGAGCGGATCACGACGGTCATTGATCCCGACCTCGGCGACTACGTGGTCACCCGGGAGTCCCCGACCGAGATCGCCCAATCGTACCGCGTGCGCGACGGAAGCCGGGTGCAGCTCACGGAGAACGTCGACTACACCCCTGACCTCACCCACGCCCCGGTCCAGCGCTTCATCGTCACCCGTCCCGACGGCTTCCGTTTCCGCGTGACGGTCACGCTCCCCCCCGGGTACCGGGAGGGCACCCGACTGCCCGCGATGTTCTGGTTCTACCCGCGGGAGTATGACGATCAGGAGTCGTACGACAACGGGGCGCGCACGTACAACCGCAACGCCTTCCCCAACTTCGGTACCCGCTCCATGCAGTACCTCGTGCGGCTGGGCTACGCGGTGGTCGAGCCCGACGCTCCCATCGTGGGACCCCAGGGGCGGATGAACGACAACTACGAGCACGACCTGCGCAACAACCTCGCCGCCGTGATCGACGAGCTCGATCACCGGCAGATCATCGACCGGCGGCGACTGGGACTCGGAGGCCATTCGTACGGCGCGTTCAGCACCGTCAATGCGATGGTGCACACACCTTTCTTCAAGGCCGGGATCGCGGGTGACGGCAACTACAACCGGACGCTCACCCCGATGGCCTTCCAGAGCGAGCGCCGCTGGCTGTGGGAGGCGAAGGACGTCTATCTGTCGATGTCGCCCTTCATGCACGCCAACGACCTGACCGGGGCCCTCCTGCTATACCACGGTCTGCAGGACCAGAATGTGGGGACGCACCCCAGCCACTCCCCGCGCCTCTTCCACGCCCTCAACGGGCTGGAGAAGGATGCGGCGATGTACAACTACCCCTTCGAGGACCACGGGCCGGCCACCCGCGAGACGATCCTCGATCTCTGGGCGCGGTGGACCGCGTGGCTCGACCTGCATCTGCGGGAGGGGCCGGACAACACCCGCTCGATCGTGCTCGATCAGGACGGAACGAACTGACGACGAGGGGTCCATGACGCCGGCCCTCGCCGCGGAAGTGTGAGCTCCGCGGTGAGGGCCGGTCGGGTATGGGGTGCGGCGCGTCGCGTCGGCGCCTCGCGTCGCTTCCGCCCGGGGGATCAGCCCCCGTTCGTCGTGACCGAGGCGGCCGCGGTCATCTCGGCTTCCGAGACGACGCCGTCCTGGAGGTTGTTCGCGGTCACCCACCCCTCGCTGTTCAGGTCGATCACGAGATCGGTGGTGGTGTCGGATCCGACGGTCAGGGCGATGTCTTTCTCGATCACCACCGCGTCGTCGCCGCCCAGATCGAGCGAGACGTCGGACTCGAGCACGATGCCCCCGATGGTGGCCCCGGCCTCGACGACCGCCTCGCCATTGGTGATGGTGAGCCGGACCCGGGTGTACGAGACCCCCGCGTCGAGCTCCACCGCCCCGCCGAGCATCGCGGAATCGGTGGAGAGGAGGTCGAGCTGCGTCGACGAGGTGCCGGCGATCTCGACCCAGCTGTCGTCGGCGGGGGAGTAGATCTCCACCCGGGTCGTTCCAGCGAACGCCCCCCCGAAATCGAGCTGGAGCTGCTGGAAGCGGGGCGGGGTCGCAGCGAGCGCGCCCGCCGTCTGCTGGGTGGGGGTATCGACCAGTGCAGCCTGCACGGTGCCGGTGTCGTCGACGCCAACGGGATCGTCGTCGTCGCAGCCGGCGGCCAGGAGGGAAACCGTGGCGAGGGCAGTCAGGGAAAGAAGCGTCTTCGAGGTCATGGAACGTCCTCGGTTCATGGTGGAGTGCTGCATCTTCACCACCTCCCCGAACGCAATCGCCGTGCCATTCCCCCGATGGGGGCTGCGTGTCCCGGGCCCTCAGCTCGGTGCCGTCATCCGCTGGAAGACTTCGCTCCCCTCCCGGAGTTCGTCGTAGGTGCCCACCGCATCGACCCGCCCGTCGCGCAGGAGGTAGAGCCGGTCACACGCTTCGACCGTGGAGAGGCGGTGCGCGATGATGATCAGGGTGCGATCGCCCTTGAGGTGCTCGATCGCCTGCATCACGGTGCGCTCCGTCTCGGTGTCGAGGGCCGAGGTCGCCTCGTCCATCACCAGGACGTCGGGGTCGTTGTAGAGGGCGCGGGCGATCCCGATGCGCTGCCGCTGTCCTCCCGAAAGCCGCACCCCCCGTTCGCCGACCGCGGTGT
Organism: uncultured Gemmatimonadaceae bacterium; assembly: GCA_964406485.1. Taxonomy (GTDB): domain Bacteria; phylum Gemmatimonadota; class Gemmatimonadetes; order Longimicrobiales; family Gaopeijiaceae; genus Gaopeijia. Next base: position 3,101 of record CAYORZ010000106.1, read on the forward strand.
GCACCCCTTCGTGCAGCCGGTCGACGAAGTCGTCCATCTGCGCGGCGCGCAGGGCGCGGGCCACCGCGTCGTCGTCGATCTCGGACTCCGGGATCCCGAAGGCGATGTTGTGCCGAATCGAGGCGTCGGAGAGGAAGATGTCCTGCGGAATGTAGCCGATCTGCCGCTGCCACCCCCGTTCCCGCCCTGCGAGCGGCTCGCCGTCGACCACGACGCGGCCTGCGGTGGGCGTGAGGAGTCCCAGGATCACATCGACCGCCGTGGTCTTTCCCGAACCCGTGGGCCCGACGAGCCCGACCGCCGTGCCCTGCGGCACGTCGAGATCGACGTCGATGAGCGAGGGCCGCGCCGCCCCGGGGTAGGTGTAGGTGACCCCCTCGAGGCGGATCGCCTCCCGCATGGTCGGCACCCGGGTGGCGGGGGGGAGCGGGGTGGCTTCCAGCCCGTGGAGGTCGTCGTGGATCCCCTCGAGGGCGGCCCGGCCCCACCCCATCTTCATGTGCGCCGAGGTGAGGCGGCCGAAGGAGGGGATCAGCCGGACCAGCGCGACGGCGAGGAGCGTCAGGGTGGGGACGAGCGACTGGAGGGGGCGTCCGCTGGCCACGAGGGCGACTGTCAGGACGAGGAGTCCCACGACCCCCACCATCTCGAGGATCAGGCGGGGGAGGGTATCGAGCACCTGCCGCACCACCCCTGCCCCCGCGTATTCCTCGGCGGCCTCCCGGTAGCGGGCCAGGAAGTGGGATTCCCTGCCGAGCACCCGCGTGGTCTTGATCCCGCTCAGGCCTTCGGCGACTGCGCGGATCATCCGGGCCCGGGCGTCGCGCTCCTCCCGCCCCCACGCCTCGATCCTGCGCCGGATGAGCTGGGCGAAGAGGAGCGCCGTCCCCCCGAAGATCCCCGCCGCCGCCAGCGAGGCCAGCGGCTCCACCACGAGGAGCAGCCCCAGGATCGTGGTGAGCGTGAAGATCTCCATCGCCCCCGCGAGGAGGGGCATCAGGCCCGCCCCCACGATGGCCGCCGTGTCCTGGTTGACGTTGCGCAGGAGGTCGGAGCTGTTGCGCTGCAGGTGAAAGGTGTAGGGGCTGGTGAGGTAGGCCCCGAAGAGGCGCGACGAGATGAGGAGGTGACGCTGGAAGCCGTAGCGCGAGATCGCCCACTGCAGCGCCACGAGGTAGCCCGTCTTGATCAGGACAACGGAGACGAGGGCGATCCCCATCACCCGCATGACGTCGACGTCGGACGTCGCCCCGAGCCGCGCGAGGACCGGCCCGGCGAGGTGGTGGGCGCGCAGTCCTGCGGGATCGGTGAGAGACGAGACGAAGGCCGGGACGGCGCCCACACTCGCCATCTCGAGCAGCGCTCCCCCGAGGGTGCCCAGGAGGATCAGTCCGAAAAGGACCTTCTCGCGACGGTCGAGGAGGGTGGCGAGGTTGCGGACGAGGTCAAGCACGGTGGCGGGACGGGAAGGGCGAGAGGGTGCTTCAGATATCGACGTCTTGCCCGTCGGTCTGTACCCCCGAGGGCTCGATCTCCTCTTCGATCATCTGCCGGCGGAGGAGGGCCGCGTAGCTTCCTCCGGCGGCCACCAGTTCGTCGTGCGTACCTTCCTCGACGATCCGCCCGTCGTCGAGGACGAGGATCCGGTCGGCGTCCATCACGGCCGACACCCGGTGCGAGATGATGAACGACGTCCGCCCCCGCATCACCCCGCGGAGGTCGGCCAGGATGCGGGCTTCGGTGCGGGTATCGACGGCCGAGAGGGCGTCGTCGAGGATCAGGATCAGGGGGTCGCGCGCCACCGCCCGGGCGAGGGTGGCGCGCTGCTTCTGGCCGCCCGAGAGGTTGATCCCGCGCTCGCCGAGCATCGTCGCGTAGCCGCGGGGGAAGTCGCGGATCGCCTCGTCGAGCTGGGCCACGCGGGCTGCGGCCCGCACCGGCTCGGGGACGGGGGCAACATCGGGGCCGTTCTCCGGGGCCTCGCCCACCCGCACGACGTCGGCGTCCTCCGGTTCTCCCGGCTCGCCCATCGGGTGCAGTGCGCCGGAAGGGAGTCCCAGGGCGATGTTGGTCGCGATCGTCTCGCTGAAGAGGAAGGCGTCCTGGGGGACCATCCCGATCCGCGATCGCAACTCGCCGGGGTCGTAGTCGGGGAGAGGGACCCCGTCCAGGAGGATCCGTCCCTCGGTGGGGTCATGCAGCCGCGGGATCAGCGAGACGAGCGTGCTCTTTCCCGACCCGGTCGGCCCCACGATGGCGATGGTCTCGCCGGGACGGGCCACGAACGAGACGTCGCGGAGCACGTCGCGCTGCGTGCCCGGGTAGCGGAAGGTGACTCCCTCGAAGGCGATCTCGCCCGGCGCTCCCTCGACCGGGTGGGGATCGGCGGGCGCGGCGATGGCCGGCTCGCGCTGGAAGAGGGCATTGATCCGCTCCATCGAGGCAGCGCCCTGCTGGAAGAGATTGGTCACCCACCCGAGTGCGATCATCGGCCAGATGAGCAGGGCGAGGTAGAAGAAGAAGGCGACGTAGTCGCCGATGCTGATCGTGCCGGCCATCGCCTCGCGCCCCCCGAGGTAGAGGACGACGACCATGGCGGCGCCACTGAAGAGCCCGAGGATCGGGTGAAAGGCGCCGGCCCGGGTGACGAGGAGCATGTTGCGCCGGCGATACTCCCGGTTCAGGGCATCGAACTCGGCGGCCTGCGCGGCCTCCTGCGTGTACGCCCGCACGATCCGCATCCCCGTCAGGTTTTCCTGGACCATCGTCGACATGGTCGCGAAGTGCTCCTGGATCGCCTGGAAGTGCCGGTGGATCATCCGTCCGAAGCCCAGCACCACGACGGGGAGGGCGATCATGGGCATCAGGGCGTAGAAGGTCAGCCGCGGACTGATCCAGAGCATGAGCGCCAGGGCGAGGGCGAAGCCGACGAAGGTGTTCACGGCGTACATCACCGCCGGCCCCGCGGCCATCCGCACGGCGAGGATGTCGTTGGTCGCCCGACTCATCAGGTCGCCGGTGCGCGTCTCGCCGTAGAAGCTGGCGTCCAGGCCCACGAGGTGCTCGAAGAGGTCGCGGCGGAGGTCGACCTCCATCCGGCGGGAGATGCCGTTGATCAGCTCGCGCATCCCGTAGCGGGCGGCCCCCCCCAGGAGGGCGATCCCGACGGTGGCCATCGCCAGGAGCGCGATCCGCTCGCTCGTCATGGCGGGGTCTCCGAGGGCGTCGATGGCCAACTTGAGGACCCAGGGACTCACGATGGTGAACCCCTGCGCGATGGCCACGCAGAGGAGGCCCACGAGCAGGCCCCGTCGGTACGGTCGGTAATACGGCAGGAGTGTCCGGAGGGAGCCCATGTCGAAACATCCCCGTACGGGTGCCGCGCCGCAAGCGCCCGGGCGGGAGGGAGCGGTGGGGGCCGCACCCTCCCCCGCCTTCAGTGTCCGATGGCGGCGCCCCCGCGCCGCGGATCGGAGAGGGCTTCGAG
>CAYORZ010000107.1:0-6547 GCA_964406485.1 uncultured Gemmatimonadaceae bacterium
GCACGAGATACCACCCTCCCCGGATGGGAGGGAAGGGGGGGCGAGGCGAGCCCGGCCGACGCCGGCCGTCCCCTCCGCACCGCCTCGTGGCCCTGGATGCTCCTGATCCTCTTTCTCGCCGCCGAGTGGATCCTCCGTCGTCGCTCGGGGCTGCGCTGAACTTCACCCGTACCGGACCGATGGCCCGTCTCTTCAAGAAGTCCTCCGAAAAGAAGAAGTCGCTCTGGCGTCGCGCCGTCGACCTCATGCTGACCGACGTCCAGGTACTGGCGCGGGGTGTCGACGACGAGACGCTCGAATCGCTCGAGGAGCGTCTGCTCGGTGCCGACTTCGGGGTGAAGGCGACGCTTCGCCTCATCGACCACGTCGAGGCCGAGAACCGGAAGGGGAAGGTGCGCGGAGGCAACGAGTTGCGCGCCGCCCTCGAGAGCGAGGTGCGCCGGATCCTCGCGCCCTCGGTCGATGCCTACCTCCGGGCGGCCGACGAGGGCCCCACGGTCTACCTGATCGTGGGGGTGAACGGGGTGGGCAAGACCACCTCGATCGGCAAGCTCGCCCACCGGCTGGTGCGCGAGGGGCGGAGCGTGCTCGTGGTCGCGGGCGATACCTACCGCGCGGGCGCGGTCGAACAGCTCGAGATGTGGGCCGACCGGATCGGGGCGCAATTCCTGCGCGGCCAGCAGGGAGGGGATCCGGCGGCGGTCGCCTTCGACGCCATGGATGCGGCCCTCGCGCGCCAGATCGACGTCGTTCTGGTCGACACCGCCGGGCGGCTGCACACGAACCGCGGCCTCATGGAGCAGTTGGGCAAGGTCGACCGGGTGATCCGGCGCAAGATCGAGGGGGCGCCGCATGAGACGCTGATCGTGCTCGACGCGACTCTCGGGCAGAATTCGCTCAACCAGGTGCGGGCCTTCAACGAGGTGACCGAGCTGTCGGGGGTGATCCTCACGAAGATGGATTCGTCGGCCCGCGGAGGGATCGTGGTCGCGCTCCAGGAGGGCGAGGGGCTCCCGGTCAAGCTCGTGGGGACGGGGGAGGGGGTCGAAGACCTCCACACCTTCGATGTCGACGCCTTCGTGGAGGGGATCTTCGAGTGACCCGCGGCCGCGACGGCTCCCTCCCCGACTTCTCCCTCCTGGACAAGCCGGTCCAGTTTCTCAAGGGGGTGGGGCCGCGCCGCGCCGAAGCGCTCCAGCGGATGGGGCTGGTGACCGCCCGCGACGTCCTGCTGCACATTCCGCGGCGCTACGACGACGCCTCGACGGTGCAGCCGATCGGCCAGCTGCAGGTGGGCGACGACGCCACCGTGCGCGGACGGGTGCGCACGAAGGGGGTGATCCCGACGCGGGCTGGACTGCGCATCTTCCAGGCCGTCATCGAAGACGCCTCGGGCCGCATCACCGTCGCCTGGCCGGGACAGCCCTGGCTCGACCGCAAGTTGCGCGAGGGCGACGTGCTCCTCCTGGCCGGCCCCGTGCGCTTCTTCCACGGCCGCCAGCTCCAGCCCCGCGAATTCACCCTTCTCGGGCGGGGAGACGACGGCGATCGCGGCGACGACGCCCCCGCAGGGACGATCTTCGTCGTCTACCCGGCCTCCGACGAGGTGCCCCAGTGGGTACTGCGCGGGATCTTCGAGAAGAACCTCGACGCCCTGCTCCGGCTCGCGCGCGGCGAGGAGTACCTTCCCGACGACGAACGCGAGCGGCTGGGGCTTGTCGACCTCGCCTCGGCCTTCGCGCTCCTGCACCGCCCGGCCACGCTCGACGACGCCGAGCGGGGCCGCCGCCGCCTCGCCTTCGACGAGCTCTTCTTTCTGCAGCTCGTGCAGGCCCGCCTCCGCCACCGTCAGACACGGGAGCGGCCCGGGATCGCCTTCGAGCGGACGAACGCGCTGATCCGCCCGCTTCACGACGCGCTCCCCTTCGCGCTTACCGGCGCCCAGGCCGCGGTCCTGCGCGAGATCACGGGCGACATGACGTCGCCCCACCGGATGAACCGCCTCCTGCAGGGCGACGTGGGGGCGGGCAAGACCCTGGTGGCGCTCTTCGCCATGCTGCTCGCGGCCGAAGGGGGGTGGCAGTCGGCGCTTCTCGCCCCCACCGAACTCCTCGCCGAACAACACGCGCGCAAGATCGGCGAGCTCGTTGCCGACCTCCCCCTCCGCACCACCCTCCTCACCGGGTCGCTCGGGGCCGCAGACCGTCGCCGCGCCCTCACCCGTATCGCCGACGGGAGCGCCCACCTCGCGATCGGCACCCACGCCCTCATCCAGGAAGGCGTCGAGTTCCACCGCCTGGGGCTCGTGGTGATCGACGAACAGCACCGCTTCGGCGTGCGGCAGCGGATGGCGCTCGTCGAACGCGATCCGCCGCCCGACGTGCTCGTGATGTCGGCGACCCCGATTCCCCGCTCCCTCGCCCTCACGCTCCACGGCGACCTCGACATCAGCCTTCTCGACGAACTCCCTCCGGGGCGCAAACCGGTGCGCACCTTCCTGCGCACCCCCTCGGGGCGCGACGAGGTGTACCGCTTCGTCGACGAGCAGATTGCCCGGGGGCGGCAGGCGTACGTCGTCTTTCCCCTGGTCGAGGAGTCGGAGAAGCTCGATCTGCGGGCCGCGAGCGAGGAACACGCCCGCCTCTCGACCGAGGTGATGCCGCACCGGCGACTGGGACTCCTGCACGGCCAGCTTCCCGCCGAGCAGAAGGAGGCGACGATGCGCTCCTTCCTGGCGGGCGAGCTCGACGTGCTGGTCGCGACGTCGGTGATCGAGGTGGGGATCGATGTGCCCAACGCCACCGTGATGGTGGTCGAACACGCCGAGCGCTTCGGTCTCTCGCAACTCCACCAGCTGCGGGGACGGGTGGGGCGGGGGGCCGACGAGAGCTTCTGCCTCCTGGTGGCCGACGGCGGCGACGAGGCCATGGAGCGGCTGAAGATCTTTCGCGACACCCCCGACGGCTTCGCGATCGCCCGCGCCGACCTGCAGATCCGGGGCGAAGGCGACCTCTTCGGCTCGCGGCAGCACGGGCACGGAGCCGTTTTCCGCTTCGCCGACCTCCTGCGCGACGAAGGCCTCCTGCTCGCCGCCCAGCGCCTCGCCCGCCGCATCGTCGACGCCGACCCCGAACTCGCCGACCCCGCGCACCGCCGGGTGCGCGCCGTCCTGGAGTCCCGCTTCGCCGAACGCCTGAAGTTGTACGACATGGGGTGACGGCGGTGCCCGGGAGGGGGTGCGGCGCCCTGCCGATTTGGGCAGATTGGTCGGACGCATCCGACGTCCTTTCACCCCCGGCTCGCCATGCCTCCAGTCACCGAAGTCCGCCAGTTGCACGCCCACGTCGGCGAAGAAGTCACCCTCACCGGGTGGGTCGAGGCCACCCGGGGGCACGGAAAGGTGGCATTTGCCGAGATCCGCGACGGGACGGGCGTCGTGCAGTCGGTCTTTCTCGAGAAGGAACTCCCTGCCGAGGTGTGGGCGCGGCACGAGGCGCTGACCCAGGAGTGCGCGGTCGAGATCCGCGGCGTGGTCCGTGAGGAGTCCCGCGCCCCGGGCGGCTACGAGCTGGGGGTCACGGGACTGGAGATTCTCGCTCCGGCCGAGGAGTACCCGATCCAGCGGAAGGAGCACGGCGTCGAGTTTCTCCTCGACCACCGGCACCTCTGGTTGCGCTCGAGCCAGCAGCGCGCCGGTCTCAAGGTGCGGGCCGAGGTCTCGCAGGCGGCGCACGACTTCTTCTACGCCCGGGGCTTCACGCGCATCGACACCCCGATCCTCACGGGTGCGATCGGCGAGCACGCGGGCACGCTCTTCGAGACCGAGTACTTCGGCGAGACCGCCTACCTCGCCCAGACGGGGCAGTTGTATGTCGAGGCCGCGGCGGCCGCCTTCCGCAAGGTCTACTGCTTCGGCCCGACCTTTCGTGCCGAGAAGTCGAAGACCCGCCGCCACCTCACCGAGTTCTGGATGATCGAGCCCGAGGTGGCCTTCGCCGACTCCGACGACAACATGCGCCTCCAGGAGGAACTGGTGACCTACCTGGTCGAACGGGCACTGGAGCGGTGCGCCGACGAGCTCGAACTGCTGGAGCGCGACACCTCGAAGCTCGAGGCGGTGCGCACCCCCTTTCCGCGGATCTCGTATACCGAGGCGGTGGCCCGCCTCCGCGAGCAGGGCAGCTCGATCGAGTGGGGGAGCGATCTGGGCGCCCCCGACGAGGCCGCCCTCACCCGCGATCACGACCTTCCCCTCTTCGTCTACAACTATCCGAAAGAGGCGAAGGCCTTCTACATGAAGGAAAACCCCGACGACCCGCGGACCGTGCTCTGCGACGACCTCCTCGCGCCCGAGGGGTACGGAGAGATCATCGGGGGTTCGCAGCGTGAAGACGATCTCGAACGGCTCCGGGTGCGCATTCGCGAGGATGGACTCCCCGAAGAGGCCTACGGCTGGTACCTCGACCTGCGGCGCTACGGCACCTTTCCCCACTCCGGCTTCGGACTGGGCGTGGAGCGCCTCGTCGCCTGGATCACCGGGCGCCACCACATTCGCGAGATGATCCCCTTCCCGCGGCTGATGAACCGTCTCTACCCCTGAGGCCTTCCCCCGCAGTCCCGCAGTCCTCCAGGTACGCAGTCCTCCAGGTACGCAGGAGCTCGAGATGGCCGATGTCGTGCTCGACATGAACGATGAACGCCCGATCTGGCGGCGGCCCGCGTGGGTGGCCGACGAGTTGCGGGCGGTCCTCCCCGACGGCTGGACGCTGGCCGTGATGGACACCCCCACCGCCGGCACCGGCGACGGCGCCACCCGCGCCCACCCCGAGGTGCTCGAGGCGGTGCGCGGGGCACGGGCGTATCTGGGCTTCGGCGTCGCGGGGGCGGTGGTCGAGGCGGGCCCGGACCTCGAGTGGGTCCACACGGGGACGGCCGGGGTGGGGTCTTCGCTCACCCCCGAACTCCTCGCCCGCCGACCGATCCTCACGAACTCGGCGGGGATCCACGCGCCGCCCATGGCCGAGGCGGTCGTGGGGATGATCCTGTACTTCACGCGCGGCTTCGACCTCGCGCTTCGCGGGCAGCGGGCGGCGCAGTGGGACACCGCCCCGTTCTATGAAGCCGACGCCCCCCTGATCGAGGTGAGCGAGGCCACGGTCGGGATCGTGGGACTCGGGGGGATCGGGCGCGAGGTCGCTACCCGGGTGCGCGCGCTGGGGGCCCGGGTGCTGGGACTCCGGCGCAGTGGCAGCGACGGACCCGAGGGGGTCGAGGTCGTCCGGGGTGACGAAGGCTTCGAGCGGCTCCTCGCCGAATCCGACGTCGTGGTCGTGACCGCTCCCGAGACCGACGAGACCCGGGGACTCCTGAACGAGGCGGCCTTCGCGCGCATGAAGCCGGGGGTCGTGGTCATCAACGTGGCGCGCGGGACGCTCATCGACGAAGCTGCCCTCATCGGGGCGCTCCGCGAAGGGCGGGTACGCGGCGCGGGTCTCGACGTGGTGGCCACCGAGCCCCTCCCCTCCGATTCACCGCTGTGGGCGATGGACCAGGTGCTCATCACCCCGCACGTCTCGGGAGTATCGCGACGCTTCTGGCGGCGGCAGACCGACCTCATGGTCCACAACCTCCGCTGCCTGGTCGAGGGGCGGCCGGATGCGATGCGCAACCGGGTCGACATCGAGGCAGGCTACTGACCGCCGCGCTGGGCCACCTTCACCGCCTCCCAGAGGGCGTCGAGTTCGGCCAGCGACGCCTCGCCCATCACCACGCCCTCACGGGCCGCGAGCTGCTCCAGGGCGTCGAAGCGGTTGCGGAACTTCCGGTTTGCCCGCGTCAGGGCGGGCACCGGGTGGACGCCGGCCAGCCGCGCGAGGTTGACTACCGCGAAGAGAAGATCGCCCACCTCTTCCTCGACGGCTTCGGGATCCGCGCCCGCGAGCGCCTCGTCGACTTCGGCCAGTTCCTCGGCGACCTTCGCGGCCGCGCCCCGGTGGTCGGCCCAGTCGAAGCCGACCCCGGCCACCCGCTCCTGGATGCGGTAGGCGTGCGTGAGCGGGTCGGGTCCGGTGGCCAGCGGCGCAAGGAGGCCGGCCGCTCCCCCGGCCTCTGCTTCGGCCCGCTCGCGGGCCTTCACGGCGTCCCACTCCTCGGCCGCCCCGCCGCCGTAGAGATGCGGGTGGCGCCGCGCCACCTTCGACTCGAGCGCCCGCGCCACCGAATCGGCGTCGAAGTCCCCCGCTTCCTCTCCGATCACCACCTGGAAGGCGAGGTTGAGCAGAAGGTCACCCAACTCGGCCTCGAGGGCCCGGGGATCGCCCCGCACCACGGCGTCGACCACCTCGTGGGTCTCTTCGACGAGGTACGGAAGCAACGAGCGGGGGGTCTGACGGGCGTCCCAGGGGGAGTGGGCACGGAGAAACCGGACGAGGGCGAGCGCGCGATCGAGGGTGCCGGGCGTCGTCTCGGCGTGGTCGGCGCCCGGGGGGCGCGGGGCGGAGGCGGGCGAGGGGGAGTCGTTCATGGTTCGAGGTGTCGTGCGATCGGC
>CAYORZ010000108.1:0-265 GCA_964406485.1 uncultured Gemmatimonadaceae bacterium
GGCCCTCCTCCGCCCCGGTCGCTTCGACCGTCAGGTCGTGGTCGACGCCCCCGACGTGAAGGGGCGCGAGGCGATCCTCCGCGTCCATGCGAGAAAGCTGCCGCTGGCCGACGACGTCGACCTCTCCGTCCTCGCCCGGGGGACCCCGGGGCTGGCCGGCGCCGACCTCGCCAACATCTGCAACGAGGCGGCGCTCCTTGCCGCCCGGCGCGACGCCGACAAGGTCTCGCAAGCCGACTTCGAGGCCGCCAAGGACAAGGTCATG
>CAYORZ010000108.1:275-896 GCA_964406485.1 uncultured Gemmatimonadaceae bacterium
ACCGAGCGCCGCAGCCTGGTGCTGACCGAGAAGGAACGCACGCTCACCGCCTGGCACGAGGCGGGGCACGCCGTCATCGGATTGCGCGTGCCCGGACTCGACCCGGTGCACAAGGTCACGATCGTCCCCCGCGGACGCGCGCTCGGCATCACCGCGTCGCTCCCCAAGGAAGACCGCCACTCCTACACGAAGGAGTGGCTCGAGGGGCAGCTCACCATGCTCTTCGGCGGCCGCGTGGCCGAAGAGATGATCTTCGGGCCGGAGCGGGTGACGACGGGGGCCGGCAACGACATCGAACGTGCGACCCAGATGGCGCGCCGGATGGTCACGAGCTTCGGCATGAGCGAACTCATCGGCCTCATGGCGGTCGGCGACTCCGAGCAGGAAGTCTTCCTCGGCCGCGAGATCGGACACCGCCGTCAGGTGTCGGAGCACACGGCCCGTCTCGTCGACCAGGAAGTGAAGCGGATCCTCGACGACGCTCATGAACGCGCACGCGTGGTCCTGGAGGAGCACAAGGACCTCCTGGAGCGCATCGCCCTCGCCCTCCTCGAACGCGAGACCCTCGACGCCGACGAGATCCGGCTTCTCGACGAGGGGAAGCCGCTTCCGCCCCCCGAA
>CAYORZ010000108.1:906-6537 GCA_964406485.1 uncultured Gemmatimonadaceae bacterium
CGCGGGGTCAAGGGGGGGCGCTGCGGTGCCGGTCGCACTGTCGCACCCGGGGAGCATCATCGAGCCGGGAAAGTTGGCTCAATCGGGACGCTGTGGAGGGGATCGGATGGCCGAAGACGCCGAGGAGTTGCTGGGGAGTGGAACGGCCACGGGCTCCTGGACGCGGCTGAAGACGCCGGAGCCGGCCGATCTGGGGGCGATCGGAAGCGACGCCACCCCCCCCGCGCCGGCGGAGGGATGACGAGACACCCGACGCGGGGGCGCCGGACGCCGACGCGGGGGAGGGGGCGACCGTGACCCGTATCTGGGACACCCTCCTCCTCTTCCGTCCCGGTGTGGCCGATCTCGTGGAGATCCTGCTCGTCTCCGCGCTGATCTATCGCCTCCTGCTCCTCATCCACCGCACCCGGGCGATGCAGATGCTGCTCGGGGTGGTGCTCCTCGCCTCGATCTTCCTGCTCGCGCAGGTCCTGGGGTTCCAGCTCATCGAGCGGATCCTCGAGACGCTCTTCCAGTACGGCGCCATCGCCGCCCTGGTGATCTTCCAACCCGAGCTCCGGTCCGGGCTCGCGCGCCTGGGACAGAGCCGGATGCTGCGTCCGTTCACCAGGCTCAAGGAAAGCCAGGTGGTCGACGAGATCGTCACGGCGGTCGAGCAGCTGGCCCGCTCGAAGGTGGGGGCGATCATCGCCATCGAGCAGGAGGTGGCGCTCGACGAGTATGCGGAGACCGCGAGCCCCATCGATGCTCCCGTCTCTGCCGTCATGCTCTCGACGATCTTCACCCCGTACTCCCCCCTCCACGACGGGGCGGTGCTGGTGGCGGGCAGCCAGATCCGGTCCGCGGGAGCGATCCTCCCCCTCACCCAGTACCCGCTGGCGGACCGCTCGCTGGGCACCCGCCATCGCGCTGCCCTCGGGCTCAGCGAGGAGACCGACGCGATCGTGATCGTCGTCTCGGAGGAATCCTCGCAGGTCTCCGTGGCGCGGCGCGGACGGCTCGAGCGCAACGTTTCGCTCGAGCGGCTGCGGGAGATCCTCGCCGACCCCGACGAGAATTCCGGCTCCACCCTCCAGGGTCGCCTGGGAGGTCTCGTGAGCGGGGGGTGAAAGCGGCTCTCCGCTCCGGCGTAGAAGGTGAACGAGCGGTGCGTTGACATGCTCGACGACGCACCCGTACATTGCCCGCGTCTCCACATCGGTCGACCACGCCGCGACCCCGTCTCGCGGCCCATCCAAGGAGTACGGCTTGGACAGCCAGTACGATATTCTCACCCTGTTCGCCGACGGCGGACTGATGATGTACCCCCTCGTGCTGTCGTCGCTCGTGGCCCTGGGGGTCATCATCGCCAAGGCCTGGACGCTCTACGCCGCGTACAAGGAGTCCGCCAGGGTCCTTGATGCGGTCGAGGAAGCAGCACGGGCGGGAGACCTCGCCGGGGCCTCGCAGATCGCGGCGGACACGCCCGGACCGACGGCCGCGATCCTCCTGGCCGGATTGCGGCGCATCCGCTCCGGCACCGTACGGACCGGCGAGATCGATCAGGCCATCAGCACCGTGGGCACCATCGAGTTGGGCTTCCTGGAGCGCGGCCTGGTGATCCTCGCCACGGTCGCCAACGTTGCCCCCCTGATGGGCTTCCTGGGGACGGTGTCCGGAATGGTCGAGGCCTTCGGCGCCATCGAGGCGGCCGGCACCGTCGAGCCGGGACTCGTGGCGAGCGGGATCAAGGTGGCACTGCTCACCACGGCTGCCGGACTCGCGATCGCGATTCCCGTCAACATCGGCTACAACTTCTTCGTGACGCGGATCGACGCGCTGATCCTCGCGATGGAGCAGGGGGCCCAGCGCGTGCTGAATCTCGCATGGGACATGGAGAAGGACGGACGTCTCACGGTCGTCGACGACACCCCCCTCGGTCGGGACGCGGTGCCCCCGTCGGCAGTGAGCGGTGAGACCCACATCGGCGGCGCCCCCGCCCCCGAGTGACGGAACCCCGAACCCTTCCTCTCTGTACCACAGAGTGACCCTCCACCGAGAACTTCATGGCCGTCCTGAACAAACAGAAGTCGAAGGTCAACGACCAGATTCCCTCGTCGTCGATGGCGGATATCGCCTTCCTTCTGCTGATCTTCTTCCTGGTCACGACCGTCTTCCCCAAGGACCGGGGACTGTCGATCGTGCTCCCCGAGCAGTCGGAGGAGATCCAGGTCAATCAGCGAAACATCCTCCACCTCGTGATTCAGCCGAATGGCGTGGTCGAGGTACGGCGGGGTGAGTCGCAGTCGGTCCAGGTGGTCCAGCCCGACGATGTGGAAGGCATCTGGCGCCAGGATGTGGCGTCGAATCCGAACCTCATCGCGGCCGTGAAGACCCACCCGGATGCGTCGTATCGGTTCATGATCGATGTGCTGGACGCGTTGCAGACGGCCGGTGCAGATCGAATTTCCCTTCAGGTGCTGGAGAACTGAGCCATGGCCCTGCGGAGCGGCGGCTTCAGCCGCAAGTCGAAGGCGTCGGATCAGATTCCTGATTCGTCGTTGGCCGACATCGCCTTCCTGCTTCTCATCTTCTTCATGGTCACCACGGTCTTCCGCACCGACAAGGAACGGGAGATCACCTGGGCCGAGGCAGCGGCGACGGAGAGGATCGACGCCAAGACGAAAGACATCCTCAACATCTGGGTGGAGCGGAACGGGTCGATCTACATGAACGACCAGCCCTTTGCCATGGAACAGGTGTCGGAGTACGTCGGACCGCTCTATGCCGCGTCCGACCGGCGCCTGGTCATCTCGATCCGTGGCGATCGGGATGTCCCGTATCGCACGATCGATCAGCTTCAGAAGGAGCTCGTCTCGGCCGGTGTGGTCCGGGTGGTATTCGCCACCGAACTCGAACAGCGCGTGACGAAGGCAAGACGATGAGCACAGACAAGCTTCCCCCCGATTCCGAGCTCCTCCAGGAAACGGCCAACGATCGCCTCAAGCGGAGTTGGGACAACTGGTTCTGGGGCTCGCTGATCCTGGCGTCGCTCGCGCACTTCGCGGTCTTCCAGTTCTGGCCGGACTTCGAAGCTGCCGACGTCTCCGTGATGGTGTCCGAGCTCGAGGCCATCGAACTCCCGCCGGAGATCGAGATCCCGCCGCCGCCGGAGGCGATCGCGCGTCCCGCCACGCCGGTGATCGCGACGACGGAGGTGGCCGAAGACATCACCATTGCGCCGACCACCTTCGAAGACAACCCGGTCAGCGAGCTGCCGCCTCCGCCCGACAACTCGGGAGAGGTGGCCAACCTCGCGGACGCACCCACCTTCACCCCCTACACGGTGGCCCCCGACATCACCAACCGCCCCGAGGTGGAGCGTGCGCTCGAGCGGGAGTACCCGCCCCTGCTGCGCGACGCCGGCATCGGCGGAACGGTGCGGGTGTTGTTCTTCATCGATGAGCAGGGTCAGGTTCAGGACTACCGGATCGAAGCGACTTCGGGGCACGACCAGCTGGACCAGGCCGCGCTCAGGGTGGCCGACATCATGCGGTTCACGCCGGCCCTCAACCGCGAGGAAAAGGTGCCGGTGTGGGTGGGGTTCCCGATTACGTTCCGGGTTCGGTAACCGCTCCGCGCCCGCACTCACCACGGCAAGGTGAGGCCCCGCCGGCAGGAGTCGGCGGGGCCTCGCTGCATTCCAGGGGGTGATGTATGATTCCAGAGATGAATCCCGACGAATCGGGCGCCGCGTACGAGGCGCGCCTTGCCGAGACCCTTCCCCGACTGCTCGAGCAGATCGCCGACGCCGCCGAGCGGAGCGGACGGTCGGCGGGATCGGTTCGTCTGGTGGCCATCTCGAAGGGGCACCCCGTCGAGGCGATCCGGGCCGCCCGCACCCTCGGCCTCACCGATTTCGGCGAGAACCGGGTCGACGAACTCCTGGAAAAGGTCGAGGTACTCGGACGCGAGGGGCTCGACTGGCACATGGTGGGGCGGCTGCAGCGACGGCAGGTGGGACCGCTCCTTCCCGCGGTCGACTGCATCCACTCCGTCCACTCGGTCCGGCTCGCCGAGCGGATCGACCGGTTGGCCGACGACGATGGTCCGCCGGTGCCTGTGCTGGTGCAGGTGAACACCTCGGGAGAAGAGGCAAAGGGCGGCCTCGAGGCGGAGGAGGCGGTCGAGGGGGTGCTCCAGGTGGCGGCCCTGGGGCGGCTCCGGGTCGACGGCCTCATGACGATGGCTCCGTTCGTCGACGACGAGGAGGTGCTCCGGGCCGCCTTTGCAGGGCTGCGCGAAGTCCTCGAAGCGGTTCGACGGCACGACCCCTCCGTGGGCACCGAGTTGTCGATGGGAATGTCGAACGACCTCCGCCTTGCGGTGGAGGAGGGGAGTACTATGGTGCGTATCGGAACGGCTCTCTTCGGGCCCCGCCCCGGGGTGCACGAAGGAACCTGAACCCGCCGGGGCGTGTGCCCCGTCACGAAGCCCAAGGGACGGCGACAATGATCGACCTCACACCACTGGACGTTCGCAAGAAGAGCGGTGACTTCCGGAAGAGCCTCCGGGGCTACGACGCCGCGGAGGTCGACAGCTTCCTCCAGCTCGTCGCCGAACGGATGGAGGAACTGGTCAAGGCCAACCTCACGCTCGAGGAGCGCGCCCAGCGGCTCGGCGAACAGGTGGTCTCGCTCGGAGGGCGGGAGCGGGCCGTGAACGAGGCGCTGGTGACCGCCCAGCAACTCTCCGACCAGATCAAGGAGCAGGCCCAGCGCGAGGCCGAGCAGCTCCGGCGCGAGGCCGAACGCGAGGCGGGGCAACTCCGGCGCGAGGCCGAGCACGACGCCGAGCACATGGCGCGCGAGGCCCGGCTCGAGGCGAAGGCGCTCCTGGCCGACGCCGAGCGCCAGCTCAGGGAACGGAGGCAGGTGCTGGCCGAGGTCGAGAACCACCGCCTGCGCTTCCTCGAGGCGTACCGGCAACTCCTGCAGCGGCAGATGGAGCTGGTGCAGGTCGAGGAAAACCGCTCGCCCCTCGACGACGTCGCTGTCGAACTCGACCTGGGCGGCGGACGACAGGCCGCCTTCGGCCCGGACGACGCCTCCGGGGCGGAGCCGGTGGACCGGGGCGACGACGACGGGTTGGCCACCTCCGGCACGGAGCCGGAGGGGAACGGCGCGGCCGGCGTGGAGGCGGTCGACGACGGCACCGACGCCTACCGGGTCGAATCCGCATCCGACGACGACCCGGCCGCCTCGGTCGTGGTCTGGGGCGAGGTCGCCGGGGCGGTCGAGGAGGGCGCCGACGAGGACGGCGCGATCCCCGTCGAGGGGCTCGCGCCCTCCGACGACGACTTCGATGGCGAGACGACGATCCTGCCGGAGAGTGATTCTCGCGCCCCCGCCTGACCTTCCCGGTCCCGTGGGCACCCGACCTCCGGTTCCCGCACTCATCCGCGTTGCCGGTCCTGTACCACCTCGCACTTCCACAGCATGACCTATCCCGACTTTCCGGCATCCCTCCAGGAATTGGAGGAGGGGCTTCTCGAGCAGTGGCGCAAGGAAGACCTCTTCCGTGCCACGATGGAGGCGACCGCCGACGGTGCGCCCTTCGTCTTCTACGAAGGCCCGCCCACGGCCAACGGGC
>CAYORZ010000109.1:0-6523 GCA_964406485.1 uncultured Gemmatimonadaceae bacterium
ACGAACGCTTCGAGGCGCGCCCCCTCGGCGCCGCCGGGGAGCGGACGGTCATTGAGGATCACCACCTGGTAGCCCGCGAGGACGTCGGCGCCGGGGACGCTGCCCGTGGAGCGGTCCACCCGGAACCCCTCCCCCCGGGCGACCCCGAGGGCCTCGCGAAGGTGGAGCGAGGCCTCGCTCCCTCCCGACGGAGGATCAAGGAGGAGGACCGCCGTGGCGCGCCCCGGGCTGACCACGAAGTGGCGCGCGTTGTCATGGTCGGGCTCCGAGGCGTCGGGGGTCGCGGAGGCGATCCGTACCACCCCCCGGGTGTGGTGCTCCGTGAGGGTGACGGGGTCGAAGACCACGGGAAGAGCGCCTGCGGGCGGGAGGGTCACCGCGCGGCGCTGGATCTCGCGGCCGTCGATCTCGAGCACCACCTCGACCGGGGCATCCGACGCCCCCCCGACGCGGGTGAGGCGGGCGCGGGGCGTGATCCGCTCGACCCCCTGCATGTGGTCGCGGGTGAGGGTGACCTCGCCCACCGCCAGGTTGGCGGGTGGAGCGTCGCCGACCGCCACGGCGCGCACGGCGGTTCCCGCGGGGAGGGTGATGCCCTCCTCTCCGGTCCACCCGGCCCGCTGCAGGTCGCTCACGACCGTCAGCGAGCGCGCGGGGAGTTCCGATTCCTCGAGGATCGTCTGCGCCAGCTTGAGCGCGGGTCCGTAGCGGGTGGCCCGGTCCGTCACCCGGAGGGTGTCGAGGGCAGCCCGTATCCGGCCGGCGTCGGGGGCGGAGCGTACCGGGACCTCGGCCCCCAGGTCGAAGACGACCAGCGAGACCCGATCGAGAGGGCCCAGTTCCGACGTCGCCTGGCGGACCGCGGCCCCCGCCACCGCCCACCGGTCCCCGACAGCCATCGACCAGGAGCGGTCGAGGAGGATCACGCGTTCGGTCGGTCCACCCTCGCCCACCGCGAGCGCCGTGTCGTCGCGCACGAAGGGACGGGCGAAGGCGAAGGCGAGGAGGGCGAGCGCGAGGGCGCGGATCACGAAGAGCAGCCAGTGGTGGATCCGCCGCCGGCTCTCCGCCCGGAAGGGCACCTGTTCCAGGAAGAGGAGAGAGGGAAAGCGCACCACCCGGGCCCGCCGGCGCCGGGTGAGGTGCACGACGACCGGGACGACGAGCCCGAGCAGCCCGAGCAGGAAGAGGGGAACGAGAAAGCCGAGGGGCATGGGGCGCCTACCTCCGCCGGGCCTTCCGCTCCCGGATCGTCAGATACCGGAAGAGGGTGGCGTCGAGCGGCCGGGAGGTGTCGACAAGCACATGGTCGATGCGCTCGGCGGTGCACCGTTCCTCGAGTTCCCGGACGTTCTCGCGGACCAGGCGGTCGTAGCGCTCCCGCACCCGCCGCGGAATCACGGGGATCTGGTCGCCCGTCTCGAGATCTTCGAGATGGGTGGGGTTATCGAACGATAATTCCAGTTCTGTTTCGTCGAGTGTCCGGAAGACGATCACGTCGTGGCCGCGTCCCCTGAGGAGCCGGAGCGCCTCCATGACGCGGTCCACCGGTTCGTAGAAGTCCGAGACGACGATCACGATGCCCTTGCGGGGGAGGCGTTCGGTGGCCGTGCGAAGGGGCGCGTACAACTCGCCCGCACCCCCGGCTTCGAGTCGGGTCAGGGCGTGCAGGCAGCGGTCGAGGTGGCGCACGGCGGGAGGCACGAAGTCGCGGATCTGGCGGTCGAAGGTGATCACCCCGACCCGGTCGCGCTGGCCGCGCGAGAGGTGGAGGAGGCAGGCGACCAGGTAGCGGGCGTAATCGAGTTTGCGCACCCCCTCCGGGCGGCCGGCGTAATTCATCGACGCCGAGATGTCGACGAGCGCGACGACGTTCGTGTTGGTTTCCGCTTCGTACTGCTTGACGTAGTGACGGTCGGTCCGGGCGTAGAGCCGCCAGTCGAGGTGACGCGTGTCGTCGCCCGGCACGTACGCGCGATGCTCCGCGAAGTCCATGCTGAGGCCGAGGTGGGGAGCGCGGTGCAGTCCGCTCAGGAACCCCTCGACCACGGTGCGTGCCAGGAGGGCGAGGTTGTCGATCCGGGCGAGCACCCCGGGATCGAGCAGCTGCGCTCCGGCGACGCGGGCACGGGCGCGGGGGTGGGTCACGGGCGGCCTCCTACATTCCCGAAGCCGGCGGCTTCACGTGGTCGAGGAGGGCGTCGATCATCTGCCCGCTCGTGCGGCCTTCGCTCTCGGCGTGGAAGTTCGTGAGGATCCGGTGGCGGAGGACCGGGTGGGCGAGGGCGCGCACATCGTCGAACGAGGGGGCGTAGCGCCCGAGGGTGAGCGCCCGCGCCTTGGCGCCGAGCACGAGGTACTGCGCCGCCCGCACGCTCGCCCCGTAGGCGATCCACCGCTTCACGAAGTCGGGCGCCGCTGCCGAGGGGTCGAGGGGGGGCCGGCTCGCCCGCACCAGCCCCACGGCGTACCGGAGCACCGGGTCGGGGACGGGAAGCGAGCGCACGAGCCGCTGGAAGCCGAGGAGGTCGGCGCCGGTGACCGTGCGGTGGAATTCGGCGGTGTCGATCCCGGTGGTCGCGCGCACCACCTCGAGTTCCTCGTCTTCGGAGAGGTGACGGATCTCGATCTCGAACATGAAGCGGTCGAGCTGCGCCTCGGGGAGGGGGTAGGTCCCCTCGAGCTCGATCGGGTTCTGCGTGGCGAAGACATGGAAGGGCTCGTCGAGCGTGTACGTCGTTCCCTGGACCGTGACCCGATGCTCCTGCATCGCCTCCAGGAGCGCCGCCTGCGTCTTCGGCGGCGTCCGGTTGATCTCGTCGGCCAGCACGATGTTGGCGAAGATCGGTCCCCGCTCGAAGACCATCTGCCTTCGCCCCGTGGTCGGGTCCTCCTGGATCAGGTCGGTTCCCGTGATGTCGGAGGGCATGAGGTCGGGGGTGAACTGGATTCGCGAGAAGTCCAGGTCGAGGACTTCGGCGACGGTCCGGATCAGGAGCGTCTTGGCGAGTCCGGGGACTCCCACGAGGAGGGAGTTCCCGCCGACGAAGAGCGAGAGCAGCACCTGCTCCACCACCTCGTCCTGGCCGATGATCCGCTTGCGGATCTCGCCGAGAATCGCCTCGCGCCCCGCCTTCATGCGGTCGGCGAGCGCCACCTGGTCTTCGGTTTCCAGCCGGGCCGGCGTTGCCGGCTGCAACATCTCTTCGGTCAAGGGATCCTCGGTCGGGTCGGGGACGGGGTCAGTGGGTGAGGGCGTAGATCAGGTAGTTGATGCCGAACTGGTACGCCTCGTTGGAGAGGTCGACGGGGTAGAAGCCCAGGTCGGAAAACTCCCAGTACTCGGCGATGTCGTTGTTGTAGTTGAAGATCGCCATGAGGCGTCCGGTCGGGTCGTTGTCTTCGAAGATCCCCAGGTAGAGGGGGCGTCCCCCGCCGTAGGGGGGGATCAGGGTGTAGGGGTCCTCGATGAAGTAGAAGGAGTCGAAGATGGCGTGGTCGGGGGGAACCTCGCGGATCTCCGCCTCGGGGAGGGCCGCGGCCAGGATCGCCTCGAGCTGCAGGATCTGCCGATCGCGAAAGTCGTCGACGATCAGGAAGCCGCCCTTGCGCAGGTACTCTCCGAGGGCCGCCACCTCGCCCGGCGAGGGCGCCCACGACCCCACCTCGACGAGGTAGATCAGCGGGTAGCGGAAGACTTCGGGGTCGTCCATGCGGAGGACCCGGATGTTGTCGGCATCGGTGTCGACGGCAGTGAGTTCTCCGGTGATGCTGGAGAAGTTGCGGTCGGCGCGGGGGTAGTCGTGGGCCCAGGGCGGCTCGCGGCCGATGAAGCCACCGAAGCGCCCCATGCCGCGGTTGCCGGCGTCGAAGCGGATCCGCACGAAGGTCACACGGCCGTCGTACGACCCTGCCTCCGGGTCCTGGAGGGACTCCGGTGGGGGCGGCGACGCCGGACGGGAGAAAAGGAGCGCGCCGGCCGCCCCGAGGGCGAGGAGCGAGGTCCCGACCGCGGCGGCAGCTCCCGCGGCGCCGAACCGCCACCCCTGCCCGCCGCTCACGGCCGCCCCTCGCGCAGTTCGAGCAGGAGTTCGAGAGCTTCGGTGTACGACGGGGCGACCTCGAGGGCGCGCAGGAGCTGACTCCGCGCTTCGTCGAGGCGGCCGTCGTCGCGGAGGGCGCGCGCGAGGAGGTAGCGGGCTTCGGCGATCCCGGCGGGGGCGAGCGCCACCACCGCCTGCCGCTCGATCACCTCCGCCCCGGTGTCCCCCGCCCGCGCATGGAGCTCGGCGAGCCGCTGGTGCGGCGCGAGGTCGAAGGGCCACGCGGTGACCGCCCGGGCGAGCGCTTCCCGCTCTCCGGCCGCGTCGTCGATCTCGCGGCGAAGCTCTGCCTCGCGGAGCGAGAGGTCGACCGCGCGCTCGTCCAGGAGGGCGGCCGCCCGGAGGGCGTCGGCGGCGAGGCGGACCTCTCCGCGCCCCTCGTGCACGGCGGCGAGCACGCCCCACGGGCCGTTCGGGCCGCCGTAGGTGGGAAAGAGGCGGATCGCCTCGCGCGCCTCGCGCTCCGCCTCGTCGAGCCGCCCTGCGGCGACCAGCGCCCCGGCAAGCGCGAGGCGCGTCTCCAGGTCGTCGGGGTGCACCTCCGCCCGGCGGCGGAGTTCGTCGATGTCGTCACGCCCCGCTCCGGAGGGGAGGGGGGTGGGGGGAGCGGCGGTGGCCGTCGCGAATTCCTGCGCGAACCGCCTCCGGACGTGCGCGTCGAAGGCGGCGTCGACTTCGGCGAGCGAGAGTCCGAGCACGGCTTCGGTGAGTTCGGCGGTGGTGCGGCCCTCGCCGTACCCGGTGAGAAACGCCCGGATCGCCTCGAGCCCCCAGGTGGTCTCGATCCAGTCGAAGACGAGCGAGCCCTGGAGGTAGGCGAGGCCCACCTGTTCGGGGAAAGCGGGGCGGACGAAGGCGTCGTCGAGTGCCGAGACGGGGGGCATCCGCCCGGAGTCCCACGCCCGGAGCCACGCGGGACTCACCCGCTGCCCCCACCCGGGTCGGGCCACCCGCTGGTCGCGTACCGCCAGTCCCTCGCTGAACCAGCGCGGCACCTCGTGCGCACTCATGGCGAGGTGGAAGGCGTGCGCCATCTCGTGCCAGAGCACGCTCTGCCAGTTGAATTCCCCTCTCCCCCGGGCCGAGGGGGAGTCCATGACCAGCGTGCTCCCGAAGCTCACCCCGAGTGCGCCGATCCCGACCAGTCCGAAGGTGCGCACGCTGAAGTCGGCGCTGCGCGGGTAGAGTTCGATCCGCACGGGGGTCGGAGGGGTGATCCCGTAGCGCGTGCGGAGGGCCGCGAATGCCTCTTCGGCGAGCGAGACCGCGTACGGTTCGAGGAGGTCGGCCTCGCTCGCGTGGAGCATGAGGTGGACCCGGGGCGTCTCGATCACCCGGTACTGGTCGAAGGTGTCGAGCAGGTCGAGCTGGTTCTTGAACCAGACGTTGTAGGGATCGCCGGCGAAGGCCCGCTCCAGGTTCCGCCGCCCCGCCTCGATCTCGCCGCTGCGCAGCTGGTTGGTGCCCAGGATCCCCCACCCGCGCCACGAGAGGGAGTCGCGGGCGACGGCCTCGCGGGCGAAGGCCACGGCGTCGGCGTACTTGCGGGTGTCGACCGAGAGTTCGGCGACGGTGTTGAAGAGATCGGGCCAGGTGGGGTTGAGGGCGAGCGCGCGGTCGCGGGCGGCGGTGTACCCTGCCTCGTCGCCGGCGAGGTGGTGGAGCGCGGCGGCCATCGAGAGGGCGTCGAGGCTCGCGGGATTCGTGGCGAGGGCCTGCTCCACGTGGGTACGCGCCTCGGTGAAGTCTTCGGTGCGCAGCTGCTGGCGGGCGAGAAAGAGGTGGGCACCCACGTGCCCGGGGTCGGTCGCGAGGGCGTCACGGGCAAGCTCCATCGCGCCCGGCGCCCCGTCGAACTCCAGCGCCCGCGCTTCGCCCACGAGGGCGTCGGGGTGTGCGGGATTGCGCGCCAGCACGGCCCGGTAGGCGGCGTGCGCCTCGGGGGCGTTGTAGCGGGCGAGAAAGAGGTCGCCCGTGGCCACGAGGGGGCGAGGATCGCCCGGAGACGCCGCCCGGGCTTCGTCGAGCGCACGGAGGGCGTCCTGGTAGAGGACGGGGGTGCGTTGACCCAGGGCGGTCACCGCGGTGGCCACCGCCAGGAGGTCATCGCCGTCGAGGGGGCGGCCCGAGTTGTAGACGTCGATGAAGGTGTCGAAGAGGGCGAAGGCCGCGTCGCGCTCCCCCCGCGCCAGGAGGATCTCGCCCCGCCGCACCCGGGCCGTGAGGGCGTCGGGTGCGCCCTCGCCCTCGGCTCGGCGAAAGGCGGCTTCGGCGGCGTCGAGCTCGCCGACCCGGAGGAGTGCCTCGCCCAGCCACCGTTCCACGGCAGGTGAGGGGGCGGGCCCCCCCGGACCCCCGAGCAGCCGGACGGCCGCCGCCGCGTCTCCCCTCTCCAGGAGGGCGCGGGTGCGGAGGATCAG
>CAYORZ010000110.1:0-6504 GCA_964406485.1 uncultured Gemmatimonadaceae bacterium
GGGTTGGTCACGTCGCCGGCCGTGAAGTCCGTCGACGCGGTGACGGTGTAGCTCTGACCCGCAGCGAGGGGCACCGTAACCATCTGGGCCTCGATCTGCGGACCACCCGCCAGCGACCCGGCGTCCCCGGGCTGCACGAGGCAGTCGGCGCCACCGGTGAGCGTGACGTGCGCATCGCCGCCAACGGCGATCGACGTGACGGCACACTCCTGAACGTTGACCTCACCGGCCCACGTGGCGCCGGTGGAGATCGTCGTGAGCGCCGCACCAGACGAGATCCAGGCGACGAAGTTCTGCTCGTCCAGTCCCAGCGACTCCTCGTCAGCGACGACGAGCTGGTTCCGGATCGGGTTCACGCGGAGCGATCCGCCAGCCGCACCTGCCGACTGCACCAGGTACCCGGTGTTGGCCCCGGTGGTGAACTGGAACCGACCATCATTGGCTCCGGGCGCCGCCTCGATCGTACCGTCGACAGCGATCGGAGTCACCGCAGAGGTCACGGCCGGGTTGGACGTCTCGTCCCAGATGACCGCATGCCCGGAGTTCCCGTTGTCCGCGTTGCCCTTGACGATGAAGAACCAACCGTTCTTCCCGTAGGTCCCGTTGTCAGCCGGAATGTCTGCCGGATCGATCAGATCGCTCGGCATGTCGCCAACGAGGGTGTACTCGTACCACCGCCCGAAGGGACCGGTACCGAGGTCCGAAACCCGCAGCGAGAAGTTGCTGCTGTCCAACAGCCGCACCCGGCCGGCCGTATCGAGGTAGTACATCTCGATGTCGGTGTTCGGATCGATGTTCGGGACGAACGTCGAGGCGTCACCCTTGAAGGTGATCCGGGGACGATCCTGGTCATCAAGATTGAAGACCCAGCTTACGTCGTCGTCCTGGGTTCCGAAGATCCCGTCCGGACCAGCACCGTCATCCGCGGTTCCGAGCACGCCGTCGGGGCCCGGTCCAATTCCGCCCAGCGCAGGCACGAAGTTGGTCGCCACGACCGCCGGATCAAGACACGCCGGAATCGACGTCTGGACGAAGGTGTTGAACTGCGTGTTCACGAGACCGTACTCCGAAGAGTGGTCCCACGTCCGCCACCGCGGACCGCGCGGGCGGTGCACACGGGGCTCGGGGTCACCGGAGTCGGTGTCGCCCAGGACAGCAGTGCTCGCCGACTGCACCGTGGCGAGACCGCGCTCGTCAGCCCGCACCAGGCAGCCGATGAACTCGGTCGTCACGGAGAGGTTTCCACCGAGGTAGATGTCCTGCGACCCGAAGGCCGAGTGGACGACGTTCTCGAGCGGAAGCTGGAGCGAGGTCTCCTCGAAGGCCACACCGTCGACGTCCACCGGCGGTACAACACCGGTGTGGTTCGGGTGCGACGCGGCGGAGGGGCTCGCGTACAGCTGGAGCGAGAGGATCGAGTTGAAGTCGAAGGAAAGATCCGACGCCTTCAGATCCGCATTGTCCAGGTTCTCGCCGTGGAAGGTGTACGGATCGTTGAGGTTGAAGGTGACCGCCGTCGGCATCTGAACGTTACCCACGTTCGGCCCGGTGTGGTCGGCAATCCCCTCACGGGCAGACTCGTCGATGCGGACGTTACCCGCACGGTCGTAGCTGCGGATGATGTGCTGACGGTACCCGTCGTGCTGCGAGGCGACATCCTGCGCCGCCACGTAGGCCCGGAAGTCGGTGCCCACGTTGTGCACGCCGATGCGACCGGGCTCGGCGACGTCCTCGAAGGTGTCACCGCCCACCGGATTGACGTCCATCTGGCCGTCGAAGACGAAGCCCAGAACAGTGGAGGCGCCCCCCGTGCCGGTCGGCTGGAGGGTGAAGCCCCACCGGACGTCGGTCGCGGAGGCGGGCGAGCACGCCATGGTGCCCGTGGCACAGCGGGCCTCCCAATCCTCGACTACCACCCCGGCGATGCCGGAGTATCCGTTGCCGCGGTCGGTGGTGTACCCGGCGTACGAGCCCCGGGCCTTGCCCAGGTTGAACGGAGCCGTACCCGTGCTGGCGCTGCTCCAGACCTCGTTACCGAAGGTCACGTAGTCGGCACCCCCGCGCAGATCGAGCACGTAATGCTCGTCGTCGAAGGTGTTGTACTGCGTTCCCGCGACCGTCGGGTCGGTGAGCGCGAGGCTCGCATCCGGGTCGGTCGTGCCCGCAGCGTTGGAGAAGATCGGCTCGCGGCCGTCCACACCGAAGAAGATGTGGTTCTCCGTGTGGACACGGTTACCGAACTGGTCCCAGTGCCGGCCGGCCATCGCGTAGTCCGTCTCCGTGTTGGAGAAGGGCGTGCCGTCAGCCGAACCCACGGCGATCAGGTCGGGCGAGCTCGTCTCGGGCGGGAGATCCGCACCGACCACCGGTCCCTCGGTCGAGACCTTCGACAGGCTCGCCGCGCCCACGATCGAAGCAGGCGTGACACCAGCGCCGACGTTCGGTCCCGCGATGTACGTCTGATGCGGGTTGCCCGTCGGGTTGCCGATACCGTTGAGGTTCTGACCGGGGGCGAAGCTCAGATTCGCGTCGTACCCCACCCACGCCGTGACGGGGTTGCCGTCCTTGTCGGTAGCCGGGTAGACGTTCGGGGTGTCATCGGGCGAGGCGCCGACGAGATCGTCGAGACGGTCCTCCCAGTTGACCCACCCGAGGTTGTTCACACCGGCAAGCGTCGTGCGGCTGAAGCCGGCCACACCGACGAACTCATCAGCCGGGTGCGGAAGATTGGTGCTGACCGAAGCGGCCGAGGGAGCCTCGTTGTCGATGCGCAGAACGTCGTTCAGGACGCCGGAGCCCGACTGGAGGTCCTCGTTGAAGAACTCGATGCTCTTGATGTTGTTGACACCCGCAGCGTCGTTGTAGCCAGGCCCGAACTGCCCGAAGGCGGTCTTGGTCTGGACCACGATGTTGCGCGCACCGATGAGGCCGGTGTTGACGGCGTTGATCCGATCGTAGCAGGTCTCGCCGGCGTTGCTCGGGCCCGTGGGCGCTTCACAGAAGGTGAAGGTGAAGCTTCCGTTCGCGTTGGGCGTGGTCAGCTCCATACCACCCACTCCGAGATCCGCACCCGTGCGGAAGGCGTCGAAGGCGAAGTTCGCCCGCGCCAGCAGCGGGTTATTCGGGTCCCACTCCTGCGAGTAGATGATCGGGTAGACGTCGACCACGATATCACCCGAGAGCCACCGCAGTCCGGTGGTGTTCTGGATGATGAAGTTCGGGAACGCCTCACCGGTGGTCGGATCCTCCCAGTCGGTGTTATCGGAGATGACACCGAGGTTGATCGCGTCCTGGTTCTCGAGGGTGACGTCGACGACCGCGGTCTGCGCCGCGTCCATCTCGGCCACGGTCACGCGCCCGTGGATCTCGTAGTCTCCGTTGATGAAGACCGGGTGGAAGGGGCGCATCGCGTCGGAGCTGATCGCCTCGAACTCACCGGTGTCGCTGTTCAGCATCCGGATCGACGGATGCGAGCCGTTCTTGCGGCGGATCGCATCGGAGTTCCAGGAGAAGGTCACCGCACCCTCGTTGTCGCCGAACTGAGCCTCGGGGGCTCCGGCGGCGAAGCGCTGCTCGGCGATCTTCCAGATCTCGCCGGTCGACTGCCGCTTCACCCACAGCTCCACGGTCTGGAGGCTGTTGCCGTTCGGACGGACGCCCAGGGTCACCTCGACACGGCCCGCGATCGAATCGGGGTCGGCCGGGTTGGTCGTCGCCGCCGAAGTGATGCGCGTGATCGCGATCTCGGGCGGAACGATCTGGGTGTCACCCACGAAGTTCACCTGGACAGCCTGGCCGGTGTTGACCTGGACCGTCTGGGTCGTGGGGGTGTCGTCGAAGCCCTCGGCGGGCGGGTTCGGCATGGTGACCGTGTACTCGCCGGACCGCAGTCCGGAGAAGGTGACGGTCCCCTGCGCGTTGGTGCCCAGCGTCTGGTCGACGCCCGCGCCCTGCACACGAATGTTCGTGACGACACCGGATCCATCGGCCCGCGTGACGTTCACGAGGATCGAGGCGGTACGCACGTACTGGCCGTTGAAGTCGGCCGTCGCCGTCTGGCCATCGGAAGCGATGGTGACGGACTGCGTGGTGTTGGAGAAGACCACGTCACCCGGGATGCTGCTCAGGGTGACGGAGTAGTTCCCCTCGACCACGTTGGCGAAGGAGTACGCTCCGTTCGAACCGGTCGTCGTCGACTGCGACGAAGCACCGGCGAGCTGGACCGTGACTCCTGCCAGTCCCGAACCCTCAACCTGAACGGTACCCGAAACGGTACCGACGGCCGGATCGTCGATGGGGGTGACGTCGTCACCCTCATCACAGGCCGTGAGAGGCACGAGGACCAGCGCCGCCATGAGGAGCCTGTGGAGCTTTCTCATGTCTGCCTTGTCCATGGTGTGGATGGAGAATGCGCCCGGCGGGGCCGGACGGCGCCGCTTGGGGCGCAAGACCATCCGGGGCAAATCGCAAGAGGCGTGCCACGGAAACGCCTCGGGGAATGTCAAGAGTGACAACGACTTGGAGCAGATCCCCCCGTTCGGAAATCTGTCGATTCCCCCGTGCCCCTTTCGGAAATCCGTCGCCCGCCGGGGAACACCTGTTCCCGCCCTATGGTAGGGCCCGGTCTCGGGCAGCGAACTCCTCGGCGCGGTCCACCATCTCTTTCGACCCCATGTAGAGCGGGGTGCGCTGGTGCAGCTCGGTGGGCACCAGGTCCATGATGTCGGTGGTTCCGTCGCTCGCGCGCCCCCCGGCCTGCTCCGCGATGAAGGCGAGCGGGGCGGCCTCGTAGAGCAGCCGGAGCTTGCCCTGCGGCTGGTGCGCATCGGGGGGGTAGAGAAAGATCCCGCCCCGCAGGAGCGTGCGGTGGAAGTCGGAAACGAGCGAGCCGATGTAGCGCTGGGTGTACCCCTCGTCCTTCAACTCGTCGATGAAGGCGCGCTGCCCCGCTCCCCACCGGGGGGCGTAGGCCTCGTTGACCGAGTAGACCCGGCTCGGCGGATCGGGAAGGGTGATGTCGGGGTGGCTCAGCACGAACTCCCCGATGGATGGATCGAGGGTGAAGCCGTGCACCCCGGCCCCACTCGTGTAGACGAGCATGGTCGACGATCCGTAGACGACGTACCCCGCGGCCATCTGCCTGCGTCCGACCTGGAGGCAGTCCTCGAGCCCTCCCCGGGGTCCCCGGGACACCTTGCGGTGGATCGAGAAGATCGTCCCGATCGAGACGTTCACGTCGATGTTCGACGAGCCGTCGAGGGGATCGTAGAGGAGCACGTATTCTCCCGTCGGGAAGTGGTCCGGGATCGGGATCACCTCTTCGTGCTCCTCCGACGCCATGCAGCAGAGGTTGCCCGTGTGGTCCATCGCGTTGAGGACGACGAGATCGGCGTACTCGTCGAGCTTCTGGACGGTCTCGCCGTGGATGTTGACCTGATCCGTGCGGCCGATCACGTCGACGATCCCCGCCTTGTTCACCTCGCGTCCGATCACCTTGGCGGCGAGCGCGAGGTCGAAGAGGATGTTGGTGAACTGGCCGGTGGCTTCCGGATACCGTCGCTCCTGCTCGACGATGTGCCGGGAGAGGGTGACGATGTGCGTATCGAGCATGACGTACCGGGTTGTGCCGCGGACGGCGGGTGGAGCGATTCCGGACAATAGAGGCACGAAGCGAGGGGGGGTCAACGGCGCGCCTCGACCCGCCAGCGGCCCGCGCGATCGATGCGCACGGTGACCCGTCCCGAAAGGTCGGTGCGCCACACTTCGATCCCGCGCGCGTCGAGGCGGGCCAGGACTTCGGGGGCGGGGTGGCCGTAGCGGTTGGCGCGCCCGGCCGAGATGAGGGCCAGCGACGGGGCGAGGGCGTCGAGAAGGGGGGCGCCGGTCGAGGTGGTGCTGCCGTGATGGCCCACCTTGAGGATCTCGATGGGACCGGTGCGCGGCGCGACGAGGCGCTCGGCCTCGAGGGGAGCGTCGCCGGTGAGCAGGATGCCCACCCCCCGCCATTCGACTTCCAGGACGAGCGAGGCGGCGTTGGCATCGCTCGGGCGCCCGGGCCCACGGGGAGGGTGGTGGACCCGCACCCGCACGCCGTCGAGCGCGAAGGCGTCGCCCGCCGCCACAACGCGCCAGGGCACGCCCCGCGCGCGAGCGGCGCGGACCGCGTCGTGCCACGGACCCGCCCCGCGGATCGTTCCCGGGCCCGCCACCGAACGCACGGTGAAGTGCTCGATGAGGTGGGCCGCGCCGCCCACGTGGTCCGCGTCGGGGTGCGACACGACGAGCAACTCGACTTCGCGCGCTCCCAGACGGCGAAGGTCGGCGGCCAGGCGCGCGCCCGTCGGAGGGCCGGTGTCGATCAGCACCCACCGCCCACCCGGGGTGCGCAGACCGATGGCGTCGCCCTGCCCGACATCGAAGAGGTGGACTTCGAGCGCGCCGTTGCGGGTGAGCAGCGACACGGAGGGACCGGCGAGCCACCCCGCCGCAAGGGTCGCCGTGAGT
>CAYORZ010000111.1:0-6465 GCA_964406485.1 uncultured Gemmatimonadaceae bacterium
CGTCAGCCGCACGACGAAGCCCTCGGTGAGGAGCGACCCCATCGAGAGGGCCTCGGCGTGCGCCCAGTCGAGGCGCGTCTCGGGGGTGAAGTCCCCTTCGCGGCGCTTGAGCTGCCGCGCCAGCTTCGGGTGGACCTCGAAGCCGTCCGGCACCCGGATCGAGGCGGCATTGATCTCGCGCAGCCGCTCGATCTCGACGGTGGTCGCCGGCTCGAGCACCTCTTCCTCCTCGTCGTCATCGTCGTCGGTGACGCGCTCCTCGTTCTTGACCCAGTCCTGGGCCTTCCGCAGGCGCGACGTCACCGCCTCGTCGATCTCGGCGACCCCCGCCTCGTCGATCACTCCCGCCTCGACGAGGCGGCTCGCGAAGAGGGAGCGGACGGTCGGGTGGTTCCCGATGGTCTCGTAGAGGCGCGGCTGGGTGTAGGCCGGCTCGTCGCCCTCGTTGTGCCCGTGCCGCCGGTAGCCGATCAGGTCGATGACCACGTCGCGGTGGTACTGCTCGCGGTAGGCCATCGCCAGCCGGATCGCGGCGAGGCAGGCCTCGGGCACGTCGGCATTGACGTGCAGGATCGGAATGTTGAAGCCCTTGGCGAGGTCACTCGCGTAGCGGGTGGAGCGGGCCTCGAGGGGCGTGGTGGTGAAGCCGATCTGGTTGTTGGCGATGATGTGGATCGTTCCGCCGATGGCGTAGCCCTCGAGCGCCGACATGTTGAGCGTCTCGGCCACGATCCCCTCGGCGGCGAACGCCGCGTCACCGTGGATCAGGATGGGCACGACCCGCTTCGGATCGCGCGTGCGGCTTTCCTCTCCGTCGAACTGCCAGAGGCGCGTCATCCCCGCGACCACCGGATTCACGAACTCCAGGTGGCTGGGGTTGGGGGCCATGACCACGTCGATGAAGCGGCCCGTGCGGGTCTCGTAGTCACCGCGGGCGCCGTGGTGGTACTTCACGTCGCCGGTTCCGGCCACATGGAGGGCGCCCTTTCCGCGGAGTCCCTCGAATTCCCGGATGAGGTCTTCGTAGGGGACCTTGAGGATGTGCGTCAGCACGTTGAGCCGTCCGCGGTGCGCCATCCCCATCGCGACCATCGAGCCCCCGCGGCGGGCGGTCTCCTCGATCGCGAGATCGAGCATCGGCACCATCATGTCGGTGCCCTCGATCGAGAACCGCTTCTGGCCGAGGTAGGAGCGGTGGAGGAACTGCTCGAATCCCTCGACCTCGGTGAGGCGCTCGAGGAGGGCGATGCGCTCCTCGGCGGCGAGGGGGGCGGTGTGCACCCCCGACTCGACCTGGGCCCACAGCCAGCGTACCTGCTCGGGGTCCTCGATGTGCTCGAACTCGTAACCGATGTGCCCCGTGTAGGTGGCCTCGAGCCGGCGGAGTGCGGCGGCCACCGACTCCCCCTCGCGCGCTCCCTCCATGACGAGGGTCGCGGGGACCTGGTCGAGTTCCTCCATCGACGTACCGAAGAAGGAGGGGTCGAGCTGGGGGTGGGTGGGCTGCGGAATCCCGAGGGGATTCACGTCGGCCCGGGTGTGCCCGTGGTCGCGGTGCGCCTGGATGAAGGCGGTGGCGCGGGCGACCAGGGGAAGGAGGGCCCGCAGATGCTCGGCCTCGGCGGGGTCGGCGCCCTGCACCACCACCTGCTGAACGGCGGCGGCGGTGGAGGCGGCCCCGTTTTCGTGGGGAGAGAGCCCTTCGGGAACGATCAATCCCGCGGCGCGGGTCACTGCCGGACCCTGCTCGAAGAACTCCCGCCAGGCGGCCGGAACGGCCTCCGGATTGCGGGCGAAGTCCTCGTAGAGAGCCTGGGCGTAGGCGGCGTTCTGACTATCGAACGGAATGCTCATCGTCTCGGCATGCATGCACGCGAATATGCGCCCGCCCGCAACCGTGCAAGGTCGCGGGCGGAGAGATGGTCTCTAAAGCTATGAATTTTCCGGTTGGCGGCGAGGCCTGTCGGGATAATGGTCTCGCAGCACGCTTCGTGCCGGAGGTGTTGCGTCGTCGGACGATCGGGGTACCGTACGAGATGCCTGCCTCTCGTCTGCCGCGCTCCGCCACGACAACCGAGCGTCCCGCCCCCTCCGGCCCGCCTCGCTGGAGCCACCCCGGCTGGACCGAACGTCACCCCTGGCTCATCCAGGGAATCACCGGTCGCGGTGCCGACGAGGGCTTCGACCTCTCGCCCTTCGGCGTCTCGCCGGCCGGCGACGTGGTCCGCCGGTGGGCGGAATTGCGTCGTGCGCTCGGGGTGACGGGGGCCGTGCACGCCCCCCAGCAGCACGGGGTCGGGATCCGGCACCACACGGCGCGGCGCGGAGGGCTGCACCTCGTGGACCCCTGCGACGGGCACCTCACCCGCACCCCGGGGCTGCTGGTCACCGTCGCGGTCGCCGACTGCGTGCCGATCACCCTCGTGGCGCCGGAGGTGCGGGCGGTGGCCGTGCTCCATGCGGGGTGGCGGGGGGTGGCCGCAGGGATGGCGGGCGCGGGTCTCGCCGCGCTTGCCGACCGCTTCGGCGTCGGTCCGGCCGAGGTGGAGGCGCACCTCGGTCCTGCCATCTGCGGCACATGCTACGAGGTGGGACCCGAGGTGCACGCCGCTCTGGGGGTGGACGTCCCCGACGGCAACCGCCCGGTGGATCTGCGGGGGGTGATCACGCGCGACCTCGTGGCCGCCGGGCTCCCCCTCGACCGGATCACCACCTCGACCTGGTGCACCCGCTGCGGCGACGCGCCCTTCTTCTCGCACCGCGCGGGAGCGTCGGGGCGTCAGGTGAGCTACGTCGCGGTCGCGCCGTGAGCGCGCCCCCCGTCGGACTCTGCGCGACGTGTCGCCACCACCGCGCGGTGGGCAACCGTCGGGGGTCGCGCTTTCACCTCTGCCGTCGTTCCGAGACCGACCCCCGTTACCCGCGGTATCCCCGGCTTCCCGTCGTCCGCTGCCCGGGCTACGCGCCGGCCCCGCCGCCGTCCGCCTCTCCCCCTTCGGTTTCCTGAAGGAAGTCCAGGAGGATCCGGAGGGACTCCCGGGGCCGCGCCTCCACGACCTGGTGCCCGCACCGCGGCACGACGGCCAGGCGCCCCCGCGGGAGTTCCCGGGCCAGCCGCTGACCGACGGCGAGGGGAACGACCGGATCGCGGTCCCCCCAGAGGCAGAGGGTGGGGACGCGGATGGTCGGGATGCGGGCGGTGATCTGATCGAGGTCGCGAGGGAAGATCTGGCGGGCGCATTCGACCATGGCGTGGCGCCGGGCCGACTCGCGCATCGGGGCCGCGTACCCCTCCACCCGCTCCGGCGTGAGCACGTCGCGATTGACCACCATCGCCCGCATGGCGGCCCGCACCAGCCACCGCTTCGGCGCGGCGGCGAGTCCCGTGCGGAAGAGGGCGGGGTACCGGGCCATCCGCACGAAGGGGGGCGGACGCTGGGGGTAGGCCGCCCCGGCGACACTCACCATCCGTCGCACCTGCGGCGCACCCCCGCGGTCCATCAGCATCAGGGTCGCGAGGAGGGCGACCCCCCCGCCGAGGGAATGACCGACGAGGGTCGGGGACTCGACGTCGAGGTGGAGGAGGGTGTCGACCAGCGCCCCCGCGAGGGCGTGGGGGGTGTAGTCGCAGCCGGGAGGGGTGGGGGCCTGGCCGAAACCCGGAAGGTCGACCCGGAGGCAGGTGTACCGCCGGGTGAGCTCCGGCATCCAGGGGTCCCAGAACGCGCTGTGGGCGGCGTACCCGTGCACGAAGACGAGCAGCGGTCCCGTGCCTTCCTGCCACCAGCGGGTGATCGGGGTCGTCATCGCTTCTCTCCGCCCTGACGCTCCAGCGTCCAGCGGGTCGCTCCGCGGGCGGCCAGGAGGTCGGCGATCGGGGGGTGGCAGGTGAAGACGAAGATCTGGCGCTCCCGGGCGACGGTGTCGAGGAGGTCGAGAGCCCCCGCGCGGCGCGTCGGGTCCCAGTTGACCAGCACTTCGTCGAGGAGGAGAGGGAGGCGGGCCCCACCCTCGTCCAGGTGGCGGGCGAGGGCCAGTCGCAGGGCGAAGTGGACCTGCTCGCGGATGCCGGTGGAGAGGGGCGGCGCGACCGGAATGGGGTCGGACGCCGCGGGACCCCGCACGAGGAAGGTGCGCTCCCCCTCGGTCGATACCTCGACGTGGTCATACCGCCCGGCGGTCAGCGTCGCAAGGTGCTCTCCGGCGAGACGGAGGACCTCGGGCTGATGCCGGTCACGCACCGCGCGGTCGGCCTCCTCCACCAGGGTCGCGAGCACCAGGAGGCGGTCGTGCTGACGGCGGAGGGTGTTTCGCTGCTCGACGAGCCGCTGCACTTCGCCCTCGGCGTCGTCCAGGGTCATCTGCCCCTGGTGCGCGGCCAGCGCTTCGCGAAGACGGGTCTCGTCGGCCCGGAGATCTTCGATGCGGTCATCGAGACGCGCGATCTCGGCGGCGAGGGCCTCTTCCGACCCGGTGCCGACATTGGCCCCGCGGTCGCCGTCGTCATCGCTGTCTCCGGCGGGGCCGGGGTGGGCCGAGGACCCGGCGGCGTCCGGTGCGCCTGCTTCGGCGAGAAGTGTCCCGAGCCGCGCCTCCCGTGACCGGGCCTCTTCGGCGGCGCGGAGGGCACGGGCGGCTTCGGCAGCGCCGGCGTCGGGGTCGGCGTCGAAGTGCTGGAGCTGCGAGATGAGCCGAGTGAGCCCCGACCGCTCCCTCTCCAGCTGCTCTTCGCGCCGGCTGCAGGCCTCGCGGAGCTCGACGGTGCTGGCGCGAGCCTCTTTCGAGGCGAGGACGCGGCGGCCGGCCGCCTTCAGCCGCTCGTGGAGGACGACGGCGAGGGTGTCGGCGTCGCCCTCCACCCCGACGCGTTCGGCCAGCGCCCGGCCCTCGGCTTCGACCTCCCGGAGTTCGGTGCGGAGGGGGCCGGCCTCGCGTTCCAGCGACTCCCAGTCCCGCATCACGTCGCGACAGCGGCGAATGCGCGACGGGAGGTCGGCGGGCGACGACGCGGGGTCGAGGCCGGCGGGGGCAAGGAGTGACGTGACTTCGGCGAGGGCGCTCCGTTCCGCCTCGCGCAACGTCGCCGCGGTGCGGCGCTCGGCCTCGCGGCGTTCGGCCTCGGATTGGCGTGCCCGTCGCTCGGCGGCGAGCGTCCATACTCCCCATGCCCCCATCGCCCCGAGGGCGAGGGCGGCGACAACGAAGAGCACGATGCCCCGGGGCGGAAGGGGCTGCGGCGCCAGGACCCACGCGATCGCGCCGGCCACCCCGGTCGCGCCGGCCAGCCCGATCCACCCCCACCCGGCGGCACCAGCGCCCCCGGCGCCGTCGCGTTCGTCGCCGCCCGGCGCGGGCCCCGGGACCATCGCCGCCCTCCGCGAAGCCTCCCGCCACCGTTCCCACGCCTCGTCCAGCGAGGTGGAATCGACGGCGACGAGGGCGTCCAGCGCGCGGGGGCCTGTCCACGCGAGGTGGTCGGCCTCGTCGGCCAGGCGCCGCTCGAGGCCCACGATTTCCTGCTCGATGCTGGCCAGCCGGAGCCGGCGCGGCCCCGAGCCCGCCACCCGTCCCCGGAAGGCGTCGATCTCATGCTCCAGCGCGACGAGCCGGTGGTCGGCCGGGGTGGCAGCGTCGAGATCGGCGGCCCGGGCGCGGATCCGGTCGCGCAGCGCGGCCACCTCGGCCTCGCCTTCCTGCACACGCTGCCGCCGGTGCGCGAGCTCCGCGACCGGATCGGCGGGGAGCCCCGCGAGGCGGTCGGGAGGGCCGGCGCGGTCGCGCAGCTTCCGGATCTCCTCCCGCTCCCGGCGGAGGGGGAGGACGCGGCGGAGGTGGTCGAGGCGAGCCGCCGCCCGGTCGCGTTCGGCCCGGGCTGCGGCGATCTCTGCCTCGACCCCGGCGAGGCGGGTGGCCGTGGCCCGCTCGTGCCGGGAGCGTTCCCGGACCTCGGCCCGGCGCGCCATCGCTTCGCGCAACTCCTCGCCGACTTCGCGCAGCCGCTGCCGCCCCCGCCGGTCGGGACGCCTGAGACGGCGGACCTCGTCCCACAGCTCACCGGCGACCTCCCGGGCCGGCCGGAGGTCGGTGGCGCCCAGGCGGCCGAGGATCTGGTCCTCGAGCGCCCGCCACCCCTCCCGTTCGAGGTGGGCGAGACGGGGGAGCGAGAGGGCGAAGACGTCGGTGAAGACCTCGCGCGACAGGTGGGTCGCGAAGTCCACCGTCTCGTTGCGGATCGCCTGGCTGCGCCCCCCCCGGACCACCGTCCCCAGCGGAGACGAGCGCAGACGGCGAATGACCTCGATCTCGTCACCGCCGACCAGGATCCGGGCCGATCCCCCCATTTCCGCGCCGCTCCAGGGGGTGTAGGGGTGGTTGTCGAGCGTGGTCGGGTAGGAGCCGTAGAGGCCTCGACTTGGGTTACCGCAAACCGCCGGAGCCGGGCGAGCTCGTCGTGCAATGGGAACC
>CAYORZ010000112.1:0-2555 GCA_964406485.1 uncultured Gemmatimonadaceae bacterium
AACCCGAGGGCCTGGTAGATGAGCCCCGAGTAGAAGTCCACGTTGGGGTAGAGCTTGCGCTCGACGAAGTACTCCTCTTCCAGGGCGATCCGCTCCAGCTCGAGCGCGATGTCGAGCAGCGGGTTGCGTCCGGTGACCTCGAAGACCTCCTCGGCCGTCCGCTTGATGATGGCTGCGCGGGGGTCGTAGGACTTGTAGACCCGGTGCCCGAAGCCCATCAACCGCTCCTCGCGGTTCTTCACCCCTTCGATGAAGGCGGGCACGTTGTCGATGTGTCCGATCCGGTGCAGCATCCGCAGCACCGCCTCGTTGGCTCCTCCGTGGAGAGGGCCGTAGAGGGCGGCCATCGCCCCGGCGAGCGCCGAATAGGGGTCGGCCTCCGAACTCCCGATCACCCGCATCGTGGTGGCCGAGCAATTCTGCTCGTGGTCCGCGTGGAGAATGAAGAGGACGTCGAGCGCGCGCTCGAGCACCGGATCGACGCGGTACTCCTTCACCCCGATCCTGAAGAGCATGTTCAGGAAGTTGGCGGTGTAGGAGAGCTCGTTCTCCGGGTAGACGAGCGGGAGTCCCCGGTGGTGCCGGAAGGCGAAGGCTGCCAGGGTCGGCATCTTCGCGACCAGGCGGTTGATCTGGATCCACCGGTTCTCCGGGTCGCGAATGTCTTTCGCCTCGGGGTAGAAGGTCGACAGCGCCGCGACCGAGCTGATCATCGTGCCCATCGAGTGGGCGTCGTAGCGGAAGGCGTCGAGCAGATCGATCATGTTTTCGTGCACGTAGGTGTGATACGTCACATCGTGCACGAACCCGTCGAGTTCGCCCCGGGTCGGCAGCTCTCCCTTCAGAAGGAGGTAGGCGACCTCCAGGAAGGAGGAGTGCTCGGCGAGTTGCTCGATCGGGTATCCGCGGTATTCCAGGATCCCGTTGGCGCCGTCGATATAGGTGACCGCCGAGCGGGTCGACGCGGTGTTCATGAAGGCCGGATCGTACGACATCATTCCGAAGTCGCTGTCGTCGACCTTGATCTGGCGAAGGTCGATGGCGCGGATCACATCGCCGTCCAGCACCTCGACCTCGTATTCCCGCCCGGTCCGGTTGTCCCGGATCGTCAGGGTATTCCTGCTCTCATCGGACATGCGTGGTTCCCTTTGCCAGGCCGGCCAACGAGTCGGGGCCGGCGCCTTGGTCGTCGTGATCGTTCAGCGACGAAGTATACCGCCACCCGCGGGGGAACCCAAGTCGCCCTGCCCCCGATCGCCACGTCTTCCGGCAGGGGACCACAGAGGACCCTGAAGCCATGCCGGGGGGGGGACTCGAACCCCCATGGGATTTCTCCCGGGCGATTTTGAGTCGCCTGCGTCTACCATTCCGCCACCCCGGCCAGAAGTGAAGTTTACCCCGGTCGCCCCGGCGGGGGGAAGAGCCCGGCCCTGTATTTGTGCACGGGACTTACCTATTGTACGAAGTCCCTCCGTCGTCCCGGATGCCCGGGGCGTCCGGGGGACTCCACCCGACCCGATCCTCCGACGGAGCGACACACCTTGGGCGAGGCCAACCGCGATCCCTTCGGCGCTCTTCGCACCCTCCAACTCAGCGAGGGAGCAACCTCCTACTACGACCTCCGGGTCCTCGAGCAGGAGGGGCTGGTCGAGCTCGACAAGCTCCCCTTCTCGATCCGGATCCTCCTGGAGAACGTGCTCCGCAACGCGGGAGGCGAATATGTGAACGAGGAGCACGTGAAGGCGGTGGCGGGGTGGAGTCCCACCAACAGTGGCGCCGACGTGCCGTTCCTCCCGTCGCGGGTGGTCCTGCAGGACTTCACCGGAGTCCCCGCGGTGGTCGACCTGGCAGCGATGCGCAACGGCATCGAGGCCCTCGGCGGCGACCCCGACCGGATCAATCCGGTCGTCCCGGCCGACCTCGTCATCGACCACTCGGTGCAGGTCGACTACTTCCGGCAGGCCGACGCCTTCCAGCTCAACGTCGAGCGGGAGTTCGAGCGCAACCGCGAGCGCTACGCCCTCCTGCGGTGGGCGCAGAAGGCCTTCGAGAACTTCTCGGTGGTCCCCCCGGGGACGGGAATCGTGCACCAGGTCAACCTGGAGTACCTCGCGTCGGTGATTCACCGGCGCCCCGGTGCGGGCGGCCATGTCGCCTTCCCCGATACCCTGGTGGGCACCGACTCGCACACGACGATGATCAACGGCCTCGGCGTGCTCGGCTGTGGCGTGGGCGGGATCGAGGCCGAGGCGGTCCTCCTCGGGCAGCCCTACTACATGCTTCTCCCCGAGGTCGTGGGGATGAAGCTCCACGGCCAGCTCCCCGAGGGCGCCACGGCGACCGACCTGGTCCTGCGCACCACCGAACTGCTGCGCAACCACGGCGTCGTGGGTCGCTTCGTGGAGTTCTACGGGGCGGGGCTCAGCAACCTGAGTCTGCCGGACAAGGCCACCCTGGCCAACATGGCGCCGGAGTACGGGGCGACGATCGGGTTCTTCCCGGTCGACCGCGAGACCCTGCGCTACCTCGAGGGGACGGGGCGCTCGCCCGAGCTC
>CAYORZ010000112.1:2565-6452 GCA_964406485.1 uncultured Gemmatimonadaceae bacterium
TGGTCGAGCGCGTCGAGAAGGTCTCGCGCGCCCTGCACCTCTTCCGCGAAGACGCCACGCCCGACCCCGAGTTCACCTCGACCCTCGAGCTTGATCTCGGCACGGTCGAGCCGTCGCTCGCCGGTCCGCGCCGGCCGCAGGACCGCATCGAGCTTGCGCGGATCCGCGATGCCTTCGAGGAGCACCTGCCGGGCCTCGTCCCCGCGGGCTTCGAGCTCCCGGGCGGAGACGACGACATGAACGAGCCCCGTACCGGCGAATCGTGGGCCGGCGAAGGGGGTGACGTGCCGATCGCCACGGTGGGTGGCGGGGTGCGAAGCGCCCGGCAGGCCGGGACTCGCAACCGCTACCACACCGTCCTCTGGGAAGGTGAGCGGGAGGTGCAGATCGGCGACGGATCGATCGTCATCGCCGCCATCACCTCGTGCACCAACACCTCCAACCCGAGCGTGATGATCGGGGCGGGGCTGGTCGCCAGGGCCGCTGTCGAGAAGGGGCTTTCGGTGCCCCCCTGGGTGAAGACGTCGATGGCGCCGGGTTCGAAGGTGGTGACCGACTACCTGGAGGGCTCGGGACTGCTCGGCAGCCTGGAGGAGCTCGGCTTCGGGGTCGTGGGGTACGGCTGCACGACGTGCATCGGCAACTCGGGCCCCCTCCCCGAAGAGATCCGCCGGCTGGTCGAGGAAGAGGGGCTGGTGGTGGCCTCCGTCCTCTCCGGCAACCGCAACTTCGAGGCCCGCATCCATCCGCTCGTCCGGGCGAACTACCTCGGCTCTCCGATGCTGGTGGTGGCCTTCGCCCTCGCGGGGCGGATCGACATCGACCTCTACAACGAGCCTCTCGGGCACGCGTCCGACGGCACCCCGGTCTTCCTCGCCGATATCTGGCCGAGCCAGGAGACGATTCGCGAGACGGTCACCTCGTCGCTGCGCCCCGAGCTCTACAAGGAGCGCTATGCCGAGGTCTTCGAGGGTGAGGAGCACTGGAAGGCGCTTCCCGTCCCCGACGAGGGCTCGCTCTACGACTGGGATCCGGACTCGACCTACATCCAGAATCCCCCCTTCTTCCAGGGGATGACGCGCGAGACGCCCCCCTTCCAGGACATCCGGGGGGCCCGGGTACTGGCCATGCTCGGAGACTCGGTGACGACCGACCACATCTCTCCGGCCGGTGCCATCGCCCGCCGCAGCGCCGCCGGCCAGTACCTCCTGGACCACGGCGTGGGGGTGGTCGACTTCAACACCTACGGGTCGCGGCGGGGGAACCACGAGGTGATGATGCGGGGCACCTTTGCCAACGTCCGCATCCGCAACCTCATGCTGGAAGGCACCGAGGGCGGATACACCCTCCACCTCCCCTCGGGCGAGGAGATGACGATCTTCGACGCCGCCATGCGCTACCAGGAGGAGCAGACGCCCCTCGTGGTCCTGACCGGATCGGAGTACGGCGCAGGATCCAGCCGCGACTGGGCTGCGAAGGGGACGGCGCTCCTCGGCGTGAAGGCGGTGATCGCGACCAGCTACGAGCGGATCCACCGGAGCAACCTGGTGGGGATGGGGGTGCTCCCCCTCCAGTTCCGCTCCGGGGACTCGGCAAAGAGCCTCGGCCTCACCGGACACGAGGTCTTCGACATCACCGGAGTGGCTCCCGACGGACCGAAGCCGGGCAGCACGGTGCAGGTCGTCGCCACCGCACCCGACGGCACCGTCACCCGCTTCGAGGCGATCGCCCGGCTCGACTCCGACGTCGACGTCGAGTACTACCAGAACGGCGGGATCCTCCACACGGTCCTGCGGAAGATGGGTCGAGGCGAGATGTAGGCCCTCAGGCCCGGCAGGGTGCACCGAGCCCGCGAAGAGACGCGACCACTGCTCGGGCCCCTGCCGGCCGGGCCCTCGTCAGGGGCCCTCGGGGGGCGTGCCGCCCCCCGAGGCTACCCTTCCGACCGCAGTTCCTCGCGGATCACGGGAGCGACCTCCCGACCGAAGAGCTCGATCGAGCGGAGCACGGCGTCGTGGGGCATCGGCCCCACCGTCATCTGCATGAGAAAGCGCTGGTGTCTGAAGATCCGGTGCTGGTAGCGGATCTTGGCGATCACCTCGTCGGGACTCCCCACGAAGAGGGCCCCCGTGGGCGAGCATTCGGCCTCGAACTGCGCCCGCGTCGGCGGAGGCCATCCCCGCTCCCGCCCGATCCGCCCCATCGTCTCGGAAAACGGTCCGAAGGCAAGATCACGGGCCTCCGCCCCGTCTTCAGCGACGAAGCCGTGGGCGTTGATGCTGAAGGGCAACTCGGGGTGCCCTGCCTCCGAGGTGGCGCTGCGGAAGAGCTCGGCCATCGGGCGGAAGCGGATCGGTTGTCCCCCGATGATCGCCAGGGCGACCGGAAGTCCCAGACTTGCGGCGCGGACGACGGAACGAGGGGTCCCGCCCACGGCCACCCAGATGGGGAGGGGGTCCTGGACCGGGCGCGGGTAGACGCCCCGCCGGTCGATCGAGGCGCGGTGATGCCCCGTCCACTCCACGACCGTCTCTTCGCGAAGCTGCACCAGCAGGCGGAGCTTCTCGTCGAAGAGGGCCTCGTAGTCGGCCAGGTCCTGGCCGAAGAGGGGAAAGGACTCCGTGAAGGAGCCCCGCCCCGCCATGATCTCGGCCCGTCCGGCAGAGATGCGATCGAGTGTCGCGAAGTCCTGGAACACCCGCACGGGATCGTCGGAGCTGAGGACGCTCACCGCGCTGGTCAGGCGAATGCGCGACGTGCGCGGGGCCGCCGCCGCCAGCACCACCGCCGGCGACGAGACCGCGTAATCGGGGCGGTGGTGCTCGCCTACCCCGAAGACATCGAGGCCGACCTCGTCGGCCCGTTCGATCTCTTCCAGAAGGCGGGGAATGCGGTCGTCATCCGGCAACGGTTGGCCGGTGGCGGGGTCGATGCGGGTTTCCGCGAAGCTGAAAAGGCCGAGTTCCATCCGTCAGAGAACCCCACCCCCACCCCCCGGGGTCCGTCCACCGGGAGCCGGTCCCGGGCCCCGTCGTCGGGGACGCGTCGCCCTCGGCAGGGCTCGTAGCGGGTGGACCGGAAAGACGAGCGTGTCGTAGACCGCATCGCCCGGGCGCCCCCCTGCCGGGTAATCGGCGGCCTTCGCGGGAAATACCGGGCGATCGTGACTGTTCACCCATGCGGCGATGTGCTGCGCCTCGGCGTCGGTGAGGGTACCGGGAGCGTTCAGCGGCATGGCGTAGCGAATGAAGCCCGCAAAGGTCCAGATGCGCGAGGCACCAGCCCCGTCGTTCCAGGAGCGATCACCCCAGAGAGGGGCCGGGGTCGCCAGCCCCACATCGACCCCCTGCCCGTCGACGCCGTGGCACTGGGCGCACTTGCCGAGGTAGAGTTGCTCGCCCTTCTGCAGGTCGAGCTTCGCGATCGGGAGACGGGCCGCTTCGGCGATCCGGTTGCGGCCGCGCCAGGGTGGTGCCTCACCCGTCGGCTGGTTCGCGGAAAGCCAGTGGATGTAGGCCTG
The DNA here is from genome assembly GCA_964406485.1 of uncultured Gemmatimonadaceae bacterium. Lineage (GTDB taxonomy): Bacteria > Gemmatimonadota > Gemmatimonadetes > Longimicrobiales > Gaopeijiaceae > Gaopeijia. The sequence continues at coordinate 6,086 of CAYORZ010000112.1, forward strand.
CAGCGCGAGAGAGACGGGGTGGTCGGGCGGCGGCGGGGTCCCGTTCATGCTGCGGCTGAAGCATCCGTCGATTCGCTCCCGCAGGCTGACCATCCGGTTGTCGCGGCTCCGGAACTCGGGAAAGAGTCCCGCCACCCCGACCAGCGGCAGCGCCCCCTCCCGCTGCCCCCCGTTCATGTGGCAGCTGAAGCAGGTGAGGTCGTTGCCGACGAAGTCCGCTGCTCCGTGCACCTGTGGATCCCGGGCTACCCGGTATCCGAGGCGGATGAGGTCGGCCGTTTCGGGATCGACCCCCAGGTCGTCGGTGAGAGGATCGCGCGGCAGGTGATGCACCTGGTCGATCGCCGCCCATGCCGGCACCAGGAGG
>CAYORZ010000113.1:0-6412 GCA_964406485.1 uncultured Gemmatimonadaceae bacterium
AATTCCGTGACGGGCCCTTCGATCTGGAGGCCGGCCGCGCCGCCGTCGCCCTGGTCGAGGAACGGGTGCGGCGCGGCCTCCCTCCTGCCTCGGTGGTGAGCGTCACCGGCCTGCCGGTCACCCCGACGATCGAGGCGATGCGGAAGCGCGGAGTCCTCGAGCGCCACCCGATGTTCAGCGAAATCACCGCCACCGGGATCCGGTGGCCGGACGGGAGCGAGCGCGAGGCCGACGTGATCCTCTGGTGCACCGGCTTTCGCAGCGCTCTCGACCATCTCGCCCCCCTCATGCTCCGCGAAGCCGGGGGCGGGATCCGGATGACCGGACGCCTCGCCACGCAGGTGGAGAAGGACCCGCGCATCCACCTCGTGGGCTACGGCCCTTCGGCCTCGACGGTCGGCGCGAACCGGGCCGGTCGCGCCGCCGCCGACGAACTCCTGGCCTTTCTGGGGATCGCCGAGCTTCCCGGCCGCCGTCAGCCGTGATCGTGACGGGCCACCCCGGCCTGGTGGACGGGGATCTCGATGCGGGTGTTTTCCCACTGCAGGATCAGGTGGCCCATTCCCTCGCCGTGGGGCGCCCAGGAGATGTCCAGCGTCTCGGTGAACTCCGGGGCCCGGGTGGGCGTGACCGTGAAGCTTCCCACGTCGGCGCCGCGCACATCGGCGCTGATCGGGATCCCCCACCGTTCGACCGAACGGTTCACCACCACCTGCCACTCTCCCTCTGACGGGATCGTGTAGATCGAATAGGAGCCCGGCTCCAGGTCGACCTCTCCGAGCGAGGCCGCAAAAGGCAGGTGGATCGCGGTGGCCTCGTTGGCCCCCGTCCGCCACGGCTCACCATACGGCACGAGCTCGCCCATCACGGTCCGATCGCGCGCCGAGGGCGCCCCGTAGCAGAGTGTGGCCGTCTGCCCGCCCATCGTGATCGTGGTGGTCCGGAGCGGGCTCGGCCGCTCGGCCGCCTCGGCGGGGGTGGCGCCGCGGAGGAAGCAGACGTCGGCTCCGGAGGACTGCGCCCGGGCAACTCCGGGAAGAACGGCGAGGCCGGCGAGAAGGGCGCCGGTCAGGACGACGGTCGAACGCATGGGGACTCTCCGAAAGGGGATGCGGTGCGGTTGACCTTGCCGTCTACACGATTCGTGCCGTCCGGGTTCGTCACACCACCGTGAGTCGCCGCGAGGGGAGCGGCCGGATCGGATGCCCCGGTCGCCAGGCGGTCAGATGCCCCGCCACCGCGCTCGCCGCCACCGAGTAGGGCGAGACGAGGTAGAGCTGGCCCGGACCGGAGCGTCCCGGGAAGTTGCGGTTCTGCGAACTCACGCTCACCTGGTCGGGACTCCGCGTGACGCCCGGTCCCGCGTTGATGCACGCACCGCACCCCGGCTCGATGAAGCTCGCGCCCATGCGCTCGAAGAGCTCGAGGTACCCCTGCTCGCGGCAGTACTCCCGCACCTCGATCGATCCGCACTGGATGAAGCACTCCACGTCGGGGTGCACGGTGAGCCCCTGCTGCTCGGCGTCGCGGAAGACCCGGGCATACATGTCCATGTCGTCTTTCTTGCCTGCCGTGCACGAGCCCGCGTAGGCGATCTCGATCCGGATGGGGTCCTGCTCCAGCTCGCGCACGAACACGCCGTTGCCCGGGTCACCGGGGAGCGCCGCCATCGGTTCGATGGTCGATGCGTCGATCTCGATGACCCGCACGTATTCGGCGCCCTCGTCGGACTGCATCCCCTCGACGAGGGCCCGGGCGCGGCCCTCGTCCATCCCCCGCTCGGCCATCAGGTACTCCACCGTCTTCTCGTCGGCGGCCACGATCCCGGTGAAGGCCCCCACCTCGGCGGCCATGTTGGTCATCGTGGCGCGCTCGTCCACCGACAGCGCCTCGACCGCCGGGCCCGCGTACTCGATGATCTGGCCGATCGCGTGTCCGTCACGGATGTAGGGCTGGCGCAGGATCTCGAGCATGTAGTCCTTGGCGGTGACATTTTCGGGGGGAGTCCCCGAGATCACCACCTTGAAGCTCTGCGGAACCCGGGCGCGCACGTCGCGCGTGATCCAGGAGTTGAAGATGGCCGTCGTCCCGCAGCCGAAGGCCACGCAGCCGATCGCGCCCGCGTGCGGGGTGTGCGAATCCGAGCCGATGATGAGCATTCCGGGCTCGGCGTACTCCTCGAGGATCTTGGAGTGGCAGATCGCTTCCGACCCCATCACGTGCCCCTTCTGCTCGCCGTAGAGGGTGATCCCCTGGCGCTCGGCGAACTCCCGCTGCTTCACCTCGAGCTGGTTGGCGACATCGAGAAGTCCCATCTCGATACGCTCCTGGCTCATGGCCTTGTGGAGAAAGGTGAGGTGGTCGCGAAAGAAGAGGACGGAATCCGGGTCGGCGACCTTTCCTGCGGGGCCCATCTTCTGTTCGAAGAAGATGGCGCTCATCGGGGTCACGTATTCGTGGCTGAAGCGGATGTCGGTGCGGAAGAAGCCGGCTTCGCCGGGCTCCACCCACTCCACGCCCACAGCGTCGTTCGCCGCGTCGAGCACCCAGTGCCGCGCGAAGATCTTCTCGGCCACGGTCATCGGGCGCGGGGCAGGAGCCCCCGTTGCGGCGGCCGAGCCGGAGGCCGGCGAGGCCACACCCGCGGAGTCCGGGCCGCCCGCCTGCGCGCTCCGGGGCACCGGGAGGGTCACCTTTCCCTGCAGCCGCGCCACGTTGAACTCGAAGAGTCCCCCGTACTCGATGATCTGGCGGGTGATTTCGTCGACCCCCTCGGTGAAGAGGGAAAGCGGGATCTCCTCGCCGTCGGCGATGCGCTCGATGACCGAGAAGTCGGTCGTCGTGAGCATCCCCAGATTCTGGCAGTTCTCGTTGTAGATGCGCTCGATGCTCTCGCCCACCACGACCTGGATGCCCGCCATCAGCTCGGCGTAGGGGGACTGCTCGCGGCTGCTGCCCTTGCCGCGCCGCCGTCCCGCCACCGAACAGACGAAGCCTCCGGCCCTGACCGATCCCCGGGTCACCGGCGCCGCCGACTCCCCCGTCTCGGGGTCGGCCACCCGGAGTCCCAGGTAGGGGAAGTCGCCGAGGGTCTCGTCGTAGAAGTAGCAGATGTAGGCGGGGGTGATCTCGTCGGTCGAGATCTGGTCACGGAGGAGCGCGCGGAGCTCGTCGGTGAATTCCAGGTCCACCCCTTCGTCGAGCTGGGCCCGCATGAGGCGGGCGTCGTCGACGAGATGGAGGATCCGGCCGTCGAAGCGGAGTGTGGCGGGCCGTTTCGTGACGGGACGCCGAAGAAGATCATCCATGGGAGTGGGCGGTGGAGGCGAGGGTGACACTCCCGTCAACCTGCGCCGCCCCGAGCGCGCGGCGCAAGCTCGCGCCGGGGAGCCGCCGGTACACGGCGGTGCGCAGCGGGCGGCCGGCCCCCGGCGGGGCGCACCGGGCCATGGGCACCCCACGGGCACCCGGGAAGGGCGAACGGGTACGGGGCGGGCGTGGCGGTCGGGGTCGGGGAGTTTACGCGGGCGTCTGCGCATCACCGAAGTGGAGCGGTGCCGCAGCCAGACCAGGAGCGAGCATGATCGGAGGCAGAAGGATCGGGGCCAGACGGGGCGCGGGAGTGGTGGCGGTGCTCGCGACCGCGGCGCTGGCCGCGTGCGGAGGGGGCGATGCGGACGGGCGCAGCGCTGCCGACGACGGACGGCTGCGGGTGGCGCTCCTCACCGCGGGACCGGTGAGTGACGCCGGGTGGTACGCCGGGGCCTACGAGGGACTCCTCCTGATCGAGGACTCGCTGGGGGCCGAGGTCAGCCACCAGCAGACCCGCACGCCCACCGAGTTCGACGAGGCCTTTCTCGCCTACGGCTCGGAGGGGTACGACCTGATCTTCGCCCACGGCTACGAATACCAGGACGCGGCGATCCGCGCCGGCCCCCGCTTTCCCGAGATGTCGATCGTGGTGAGCGGGGGCGGCCGGATCGGTGACAACGTCGCCCCCCTGGTCTTCTCGCTCTGGGAGGGGAGCTACCTCGCGGGGATGGCCGCAGGTGGGATCACGCGCAGCGGCACCGTCGGCATGGTCGGCGGCGTTGCGATCCCGCCGGCGGTCGGCACCTTCCGCGCCTTCGAGGCAGGCGTGTGGGCGGTGCGGCCCGACGCGGTGGTGCTCGAAGCCTTTACCGGCAACTGGGAAGACGTGGCCGGTGCGAAAGAGGCCGCCGTCGCCCAGATCGCGCGCGGGGCCGATGTGATCATCCACAACACCGATGGCGGATCGTTCGGCGTCTTCCAGGCAGCGCGCGAAGCGACCCAGCGGGGCGACACGGTCTGGGCGCTCGGGATGAACCGCGACCAGAACGACGTCGCGCCCGACGTGATCCTGGGGAGCGCGGTGATTCGGGTACCGGTGGCCTTCCTCCAGATCGCCACCGACTTCGTCGAGGGACGGCGCCCCGGGGGGGGGCCCATTCACGAGGGGGCGGCGCAGGGGGTGGTCGACTTCGTCGCCAACCCCGCCCTGCTCGACCGCTACCCCCCCGGTCTTCTCGAGCGGATCCGCGCCGCCGGCGACTCGATCCGGGCGGGGCTGCTCGACGTGCCCGCCGTCCCCGTCATCGAGGGAGACGCGGGCTGACTTCCTCGCCACCGTCCGTCCCGAGGGTCTCGGTCCGGGGACTCGCGAAGCGCTACGGCGCCGTGGTGGCCCTTGCGGGGGCACGCCTGGACGCCTTCGCCGGTGAGGTGCACGCCCTGCTCGGCGAGAACGGGGCGGGCAAGACCACCATCCTCTCGGTCCTGGCCGGTCTGGTCGAGGCCGACGCCGGAACGATCCGCGTCGATGGCGCGGCGGTGCGTCCCCGCAGCCCCCGGCAGGCGTGGCGGCACGGGATCGGAATGGTGCATCAGCACTTCGCTCTCGTCGACCGGATGACGGTCGTGGAGAACCTCGCCCTGGGGCGGCCGGGTCGGGGGTGGAGTCTCGACCTCGGCGGGGTGCGGCGCGAGGCCGCAGCGCTCGCGCAGGCCGTGGGCCTGGAGGTCGCGCTCGAGGCCCGGGTGGAGTCGCTCGGGGTGGGCGAACGGCAGCGGGTCGAGATTCTCAAGGTGCTGCTGCGCGACCCGAGGGTGCTCGTCCTCGACGAGCCCACCGCCGTGCTCGCGCCCGCAGAGGTGGAGGGGTTGCTCGGCCTCCTTCGTCGGCTCGCGGCCGAGGGGCGCGCAGTGGTTCTTGTCGCGCACAAGCTCGACGAGGTGCTGGCGGTGGCCGACCGGGTGACGGTTCTCCGGCGCGGCCGGACCGTCCTCGAGGCGCCTCGGGCGGACGTCGACGCCGAGACGCTGGCGGTGGCGATGGTGGGTGCTGCGGCCGAGCAGTTGCTGCCCGGGGGCGAGCGGCCGCCCCCCCTTGACCCGCCGCCCGGGGGAACCTGGCACGCGCCCCCCCCGTCGGCGCTCCGCACCGCCCCGGTGGCCGTCCTCGACCAGGCCGTCGCCACCGGCCGGGTGGCTCCCGTCGACCTCGAACTCCACCCGGGCGAGATCGTCGGGATCGCCGGGGTCGAGGGCAACGGGCAGCGTGAACTCGCCCGCATCCTTGCCGGGGTGGAGCAGCCCGATCAGGGGACGGTCCGGCTCCCCGAGCGCGTCGCCTTCATTCCCCGCGACCGACACCGTGAAGCGATGATCGGGGGCTTCACCCTCACCGAGAACCTCGCGCTGGGACTCCACCGCGAGCCCCGCTACCGCCGCGGCCCCTTCCTTCGCTGGCGAGCGCTCGATCGCCGTACCCGCGTCTGGATCGAGGCCTTCCGGATCGCCGCCCCGGGCCCCGGTGTGCGCGCCGCTGCCCTCTCCGGCGGCAATCAGCAGCGCCTCGTGGTCGCCCGGGAACTCGACGGCGACCCGCCCCTCATCGTCGCCGAGAACCCCACCCGCGGCCTGGACGTGGCCGGCGCCGCCTTCGTGCACACCGTCTTGCGGGAGCGGGTGGCGGGCCCGGGTCCCGCAGCGGTCGTCGTCCTGAGCACCGACCTCGACGAGGTCCTGGCGCTCGCCCACCGGGTCTTCGTCATGGTGCGCGGTCATCTGCGCGAGGTCCCCCCCACGGCGCACACCCGCGAGGGAGTGGGCGCCCGGATGCTCGCGGGCGACGAAGTGGGGATCGGTCGCGGGGCGGAGGGGGGGTGATGTCGCGCTGGTGGCCCGCGGTCTCCGCCCTGGGGGCACTTGCCCTCACCCTCGTTCTCGCCGTCGCCACGCTGGCCCTCGGCGGCCACGACCCGGTGCTGGCGTTCAGCGCCCTCGTGCGCGGCGCCCTCGGCTCGCCGACGGCGGTCCTCTCCATCACCCTGGTGCGCACCGTCCCCCTCCTCCTCACCGGGCTGGCGGTGGCCCTCGCCTTCCGCGCCGG
>CAYORZ010000114.1:0-6366 GCA_964406485.1 uncultured Gemmatimonadaceae bacterium
GGAGGGCTGCGCGGGACGCCCCGGGAGCCTACCTTGGCGCACCATCTCCGGCCGCGGCTCGCCGGGACGAAACGCACTCTGACCCTATCCGGAAGCGAGGGACGATGGCCGACCGGGTCGGCACCAGCGGATGGTCGTACGAGGAGTGGAAGGGAACGTTCTACCCCGACGACCTCCCGGCGAGCGCGATGCTCGCGCACTACGCGACGCGTCTGGACGCGGTGGAGGTCAACAACACCTTCTACCGCCTGCCGAAACGCGCCGTCCTCGAGGCGTGGGTCGACGAAGTGCCCTCCGACTTCCGCTTCGTGATCAAGGCGTCCCGGCGCATCACCCATCAGGCGAAGCTCGGGCCCGGGGCGCGCGAGCCCCTCGACTTCCTCACCGGCAACCTCGCCGTGCTGGGGGAGCGCCTGGGGGCCCTCCTGATCCAGACGCCGCCGTGGCTCAAGGCCGACCTCGACCTCCTCGCCACCTTTCTCGACTGGATCCCCGAAGGGATCCGCACCGCCTTCGAGTTCCGGAGCACGAGCTGGTTCGACACCCCGGTAGCCGAGCGGCTGGCCGAGCGGGGGCACGCCCTGGTGGCCGCCGACACGGGCGATCCCGACCGCGACCCCCCCCTGACGGGAGGCGGCGGGTGGTGCTACGCCCGACTCCGGAAGGAGTCCTGGGGCGAGGGGGAACTGGAGGCGTGGGCCGCGCGCCTCGCCGCCCTCGACGTCGACGACCGTTTCGTCTTCTTCAAGCACGAAGACGCGGGGGCAGGGCCGGTGCTGGCGGCCCGCTTCGCCGCGCTCCTGAAGGCGCAACGCTGACGCCCTGCGACGGACTCTCGACGTGACATGATCGGATCAGTCATCGGAGGCATCGGCTTCTTCCTGCTCGGGATGAGCCTCATGACCGAGGGCCTCAAGACCGCCGCGGGCGATGCCCTCCAGCGTACCCTCTCGCGCCTCACCGGGGGGGCCTGGCGCGCCTTCCTCTCGGGGCTTCTGGTGACCGTTCTGGTGCAGTCGTCGTCGGCCACCGTCCTCATGACCATCGGCTTCGTGAGCGCAGGTCTCCTCACCTTCACCCAGACGGTCGGGGTGGTGATCGGCGCCAACCTCGGGACGACGAGCACGGGGTGGATCGTCTCGCTTCTGGGCTTCAAGGTGAGCATGGGCACGTTTGCGTTCCCGATGGTGGGGGCAGGCGCCTTCGTCCGGCTTCTGGCAAAGGGCCCGTGGGCCGCGGTGGGGACGGCGGTGGCGGGGTTCGGGACGATCTTCGCCGGGATCGACCTCCTCCAGTCGGGGATGGGATCGCTCTCGACCGTGCTCGATCTGGGCGCCCTTCCCGTCCACGGGATCGGGGGGCGGGCGCTCCTCGTGGGGGTGGGCTTCGTGATGACCGTCATTCTCCAGTCTTCGAGCGTGGCCGTGGCGACCACCCTCACCGCCCTCCACGTCGGGACCGTGAGTCTCGAGCAGTCCCTCTACCTCGTCACGGGGCAGAACGTCGGCACCACGCTCACCGCCGCCCTCGCGGGACTGGGCGCCTCGGTACCCGCCCGACGCACGGCGGCCGCGCACATTCTCTTCAACGTGGTCGCGGCGATTGCCGCCTTCAGCATCGCGCCTCTCTACCTCATGGTCACCGCCCGGATGGGGGTCGCGGGGAGCAGCGACGCATCCGTCACCCTCGCCGGCTTCCATACCCTCTTCAACCTCCTCGGCGTCCTGATCCTCCTTCCGCTCGCCTCCCGTTTCGCGGCGGTCGTGGAGCGGATCGTCCCGGACCGCCGGCCGCGCATCACCCGCAACCTCGACCTCTCGGTGGCCCGCATCCCGGCGGTGGCCACCGAGGCCGCGCGCAAGACGGTGCGGAAGATCGGCGTGACCCTCGCCGGCCAGGCCGACGCGGTGCTGGAGGGCCGTCCGACCGCCCCCCGCTCCGGGGGGGTCGGCGCCGCCCGCGACGCCATGGTCGAGGTGCGGGCGTTCCTGCGGGAAGTGCGCACCCCCCCCGAGCTGTCGGCCGAGCATCGGCGGCACCTCGGGGTCCTGCACGCGATGGATCACCTCGAGCGGTTGGCCGACCTGCTCGACGAGGTGCCCACCCCGTCGCGCATCGCGGCACTGGAGGACTCGCTCCCCCTTGCCGAGGCACGGGGGGCCCTGGACGAGGCGATCGAGTGGATGTCGACCGGCGACGGGAGCCCGCCGGAACGGATCGTCGCCGTGGCCCGCCAGATGGCGACGATGCGCCACGACGAGCGGCATCGCCTGCTCGAACGCGCCGCCCGGGGCGATGTGGCGGCCGACGAGGCGCTTCCCCTGATCGACGCGATGCGGTGGGTCGATGCGGCGGTGTACCATGTCTGGCGGAGCGTGCACCACCTTCGCGGTGACGCGGTCGACCCCACCCGGACCGAGGCCTACCCCGAGCCCGAGCCGGAGCCCGCGACGTGGTGAGGGTGCTCTACCTGCGCGAGCTCCGGTCTGCCCTGCGCGAGCGGTCGATCGTCGTCAACAGCATCCTCGTGCCGACGCTCCTCTACCCCTTCCTTCTCTGGGCGATGTTCACCGCCCTCACCTTCGTGGAGGGGCAGAACGAGGGGTTCATTTCCAGGGTCGCCGTCCCCGACCCCACCCCCCTCCCCGGGCTGGTCGCCGCCCTCGAGCCGCGGGACGACGTGCGGGTGGAGCAAGGACACCCGCCCGATTCGCTCGACGCCCTCCTCGCGCGGGGCGACCTCGACGCCATCGTCCGGTTCGAGGCGGCCGTCCCCTCGCCCCTCGCGCAGAACCCCACGATCCGCATCGCGTACGACCGGGCCGAGACCCGCAGTCGTCGGGCGGCGGAGCGGGTGGAGGGGGTGGTCGATTCCCTGCGCGCGGCCCGCCTCACCCGCGAGGCGGTCGCCCTCGGTCTCGACACCGCGCAACTGCGTCCGTTCGCGCTCGAGACCGACGACGTCGCCACCGTCCGCGATGCCGGTCGCGTGATCATGGCGATGATGATCCCCCTCTTCCTCACCCTCATGGTCGCCCTCGGGTGCTTCGTCCCGGCCGTCGATGCGCTGGCCGGCGAGCGGGAGCGTTCGACGTGGGAAACTCTCTGGACGACCGGGGTCCCGCGGGGGAGCGTGGTCCTCGCCAAGTACCTCCTGGTCGCGACGATGGGGATCGTGGCGGGCGTGCTCAACGTGGCCGCGATCTCGCTCTCGCTCGGAGGGGTGCTCGCCCCCCTCCTGGGCGACCGCGCGTCCGAACTCGGCACGGGTCTTCCGCTCTCTGCGCTCCCCGTGATGCTCGGCGTGGCGGTGCTCCTCGCCTTCCTCTTTGCCGCCCTGATGATGGTGCTCGCCGCCTTCGCTCGGACCTTCAAGGAGGGGCAGGCGATGGTCACCCCCGCCTACTACCTCGCGCTCCTCCCGCTCCTGATGGGGAGCTCACCCGACCGCTCGCTCACCCCGGCGCTTGCTCTCGTTCCGATCGCCAACGTCTCGCTGGGGCTGAAGGACGCGATCCTGGGACGCAGCGACATGGCGCTCCTCCTCACCGCGTTCGCCGTCAATGCTGCCCTCCTGGTCGGCTGCCTCGTCCTCGCCCACACCCTGATCGCGCGCGAAGAGGTGATGATGGGCAGCCACGAGGGGTCGTTCTGGGGGTGGCTCCGACGCCGGCTGCGGCCTTCCCGTGCCCCGTGAACCGATGCCCGCCGATCCGAGGCCGCCCGAGCCCATGACCGCGCCCCCGCCCCCGTCCTCTCCGAACCCCGACACGCCGATCACCGTCGAGGCGCGCGGTCTCACCAAGGCCTTCCAGGTCGAGGGGCGGGGCGAGGTGCGGGCGGTCGACGCGATCGACTTCACCTGTCACGCCGGAGAGATCTTCGGCCTTCTCGGGGCGAACGGTGCGGGAAAGACGACGACCCTCCGGATGCTCTCCACCGTGCTTCGTCCCACGGCGGGGCGCGCGTGGGTGATGGGGCTCGACGTCGAGGCTCGGCCGGCGGAGGTGCGCCGTTCGCTCGGCTTCCACAGTGCGTCCACGGCCCTCTACCCCCGCCTCACCGCGCGCGAGACGCTCGACTTCTTCGCGCGGGTGAACGGGCTCGACCGCAAGCGCGCGCGGGAACGGGTGGAGGCGCTGATCGACCGCTTCGGGATCAGCGAGTACGCCGACCAGCGCGTCGGGAAGCTCTCGAGCGGGATGAAGCAGAAGGTGGCGATCGCCCGCACGCTCGCCCACGCCCCGCCCGTCCTGATCCTCGACGAACCGACGGTGGGGCTCGACGTGCTCAACGCCATGGCGCTCGTCGAGGTGGTCGAGGAACTCCGGGCGGAAGGCCGCACCGTGATCTACTCGTCGCACATCATGAGCGAGGCGGAGCGCCTCTGTGACCGGATTGCGGTCCTCCACCGGGGGCGGATCCTCGCCCTCGGCACCCTGCGCGAACTTCGCGACGCGACCGGACTGCACTACCTCCAGGACATCTTCGTGCACCATGTGCGGGCCGCCGAAGGATGAAGGCGCTCGGTACCCTCCTGCGGTACGAACTCCTCCAGCTGCTGCGCGACACCCGCACGGTCTTCCTCGCCATCGTGCTGCCCGTCATCCTCCTCCCCGCGATCCTCTGGCTGGGACGGGCCACTGCGGCGGCCGAAGAAGGACGGATACGCGACACCGAGGTGGGGATCGCGGTGGTCGGAGACGACTCCACCCGGGTGCTCGAGTGGATCGGCCGCGCGGTGGCCCTGGACGACCCGGGCGTCGACGGACCGTTCCGCGTCGTCCGTCACGAGGGGCCGGTCGCCGACTCCCTCGTCGGCTCCGGCGGTCTCGATCTGGTGGTCGAGGCCCCCGGATCCGACGCTCGGGGTCGGCCCCGCATCGGACTCCGCTACCGGGCGTCGTCGGACCTCTCGCGGACCGCGTCGCTGCGACTGGAACGACGCCTGATCGCGGTGCGCCAGACGGTGCGCGATTCCCTCTACCGCGCCGGAGGACTCGCGGTCGACCCCGCCGAGATCCTTCCGGTCGAGTCCGTCAACGTCGCCGCGGCGGGGCGGGAGGCGGGTGCGCTCCTCGGCCGTCTGCTCCTTCCCCTCCTCATCGGGATGATGTTGACCGGAGGGTCGCTGGTCGCGGCCGACACCCTCTCGGGCGAGAAGGAACGAGGACCCCTCGAGACGCTCCTCACCACCGCCGTCTCCCGGAGCGAGGTCGTGCTCGCCAAGGGACTCGCGATCGCGCTCGTGGCGCTCGTGATGACGGCCCTCAACGTGGTGAATCTGGGCGTGTGGATCGGCCTGGGGCTGGTGGAGATCCCCTCCGCCCTCGACGTCACCCTCACCCTCTCCGGGACGGGGGCCCTCTTCCTCCTGATCCTTCCGGTGGTTGCCCTCGTCTCCGCCCTCCTCCTCCTGGTGTCGGGGCGGGCGCGGAGCTACCGGGAGTACCAGTTCTGGTTCCTCCCGGTCTTCCTGGTCACCCTCGTCCCTTCCGCGGCGGCGGCGCTCCCCGGACTCGAGCTGCGCTCGGCCGCCGTCCTCCTCCCCATCGCCAACATCGCCCTGGCGGTGCGCGACCTCCTGGCCGGAGAGGGCGACCCACTCTTCGGCGCGCTCGCGGGCCTCGTGACGGCGGCGGCGGCGGGGGGCGCGGCCGTGGCCGCCCGCTCCACCCTTTCGACCGAGCGGCTCCTCTCCGACTCCTCCGCCGACCGGGCGGAGTTCATCGGCGGACCCGCGCTCTTCCCTCACCGGGTGCTGCGCTGGTTCGCGCTGATGTGGGTGGCCCTCCTCGCCCTTTCGCTCCTCATCGGAGAGCGGGTCGGCATCCGGGGGCAACTCCTCATCAACCTCGTCGGACTCTTTCTCGGTGCCTCGATCCTGATGCTGCGCCGTTACCGGCTCCCGGTGCGCGAGGCCCTGGCCCTGCGGCCGGTCCACCCCCTGATCTGGCCCGCCGTGGTCGTGGGGGCCCCGTCCGCCTTCGTCGTGGGGGTGGGGATCGCCGAGTTCACCGCGATCTTCCTCCCCGTCCCGCCGCAGGTGATGGAGGCTTTCGGCCAGTTCCTTCTTCCGGAGGGGATGGGGGTGGTCCAGCTCGTGATCCTCCTCGCCGTCCTCCCGGGGATCACCGAAGAGATCGCGTTTCGGGGACTCCTCCTCCACGGACTGCGTCGCAGGATGGGTCCTGTCGCGCTCTGCCTCGTCGTCGGGGGGATCTTCGGACTCTTTCACGTGAGTCTCTTCCGGATCTTTCCCACCGCCTACCTCGGCAGCCTCCTCGCCCTCATCACGATCCTCACGGGCTCGATCTTTCCCGCGCTGCTCTGGCACGCCCTGAACAACGCCGTGGCGCTGGTCCC
>CAYORZ010000115.1:0-1886 GCA_964406485.1 uncultured Gemmatimonadaceae bacterium
CGACGAGGGCGCGCGGGGCGGCGGACCAGGTCCGGGCAGGGCACGTTGACCGGGTGGGTGCGGCGGTGGTGGCGGGGCGAGGCCGGGGTGGCCGGGGCGGCGGCCGACGTGGTGGCGGCCCCTCTCGAGTCGCTCTACCGGGGGGTGGCCGCCGCCCGGGGGCGGTGGCATGCCCGGCGGGCGGTGCGGGCTCCCCTCCCGGTGGTCTCGGTGGGCAACCTGACCGTCGGGGGCACCGGAAAGACCCCCTTCGTGCGGTGGGTGGTCGAGTGGCTGCAGGCGGGCGGGGTGCGTCCGGCGGTGGTGTCGCGCGGCTACGGGCGCGACGAGCTGATGCTTCACCGCTCGTGGTACCCGGAGGTGCCGGTGATCGCCGACCGGGACCGGGTCGCGGCGGTCGTCCGCGCCGCCGAAGCCGGAGCGCAGATCGCCGTCGTCGACGACGGCTTCCAGCACCGCCGCCTCGTTCGCGATCTGGATCTCGTGCTCATCGCCGCCGAAACCCCCTTCCCGGGCCGGTGCCTTCCCCGGGGCCCCTACCGCGAAGGGGCGGCGGCACTGGCGCGCGCCTCGGCGGTGATCGTCACGCGCAAGTCGGCGCCGCCCGCCGCCGCCGGGGCAGTGGCCGACGAGGTGCGCCGCCGGCATCCGGGGCTCCCTGTGGCCCGCGTCGCCTACCTCCCCGCGGGGTGGCAGACCCTCGACGGCCAGGTGGTTGCGGCCCCCCGCGGCCCGCTCCACGTCGTGACGTCGGTCGCCTGGCCCGAGACGGTGCGTGCGCTGGTGGAGGAGGGGAGTGGCAGCGCCGGTCCTGTCACGATGGACGCCTTCCCCGACCACCACGACTTCACCGTCTCCGAGCTGGCCCGCGTCGCCTCCACCCGACCCGGCGCCACCCTGGTCGTCACCGAGAAGGACGCGGTCAAGATGCAGGAGCCCGCCGCGCGGGCGGCGCTGCAGGACCGCACCGTCGTGGTCCTGACCCTCGAGGTCACCTGGGACGAGGGGCGGGCCGGGGTGGAGGCCCTCCTTGGCGCGCTTCGCGACACCGTCCGAGAGGGGAGCCTGCGGCGGGGACGGCCGCCCGGGAGAGGCACATCGGATGGGCGGTGAAGGCGGAGTCACCCCTTCGGTCGACGTGGTCGTCGTGGGGAGCGGGATCGCCGGGCTCACCTTCGCTCTCCGGATGGCCCGGGGCGCGTCCGTGCTCCTCCTCACCAAGAAGGAGCGCGCCGCCTCCAACACCAACTGGGCGCGGGGGGGGATCGCGGCGGTGGTGGGCGACGACGACGACCCGGCCCTCCACATCGCCGACACCCTCGTTGCCGGGGCGGGCCTCTGCCACGGCGACGTGGTCGCGAGCATCGTGCGCGAGGGTCCGGCACGCATCGCCGACCTCACCGGGTGGGGCGCCGCCTTCCAGCGCGAGGGCGCGCGCTACGTGCTCGGACGGGAAGGCGGACATTCGCGCCGCCGGATCGTCCACGCCGGCGACCGGACCGGGCGGGCGATCGAATCCGCCCTCCTCGATCGCGCCGCCACCGACGGGCTCACGCTGCTCGAGGACCACCGGGTGGTCGACCTCGTCGTGGATGCGAACGCCGACGGCGGGACACGCGTCGTCGGGGTGCGGGTGGTCGACGACCGCAGCGGGGTGGTACGTGACGTCGAGGCGGGCGCCGTCTTCCTCGCGACCGGAGGGTGCGGCCGGGTCTACCGCCACACGACGAACCCCCCGGTCGCGACGGGCGACGGTGTCGCGATGGCGTTCCGGGCCGGGGCGACGATCGCCAACATGGAGTTCATCCAGTTCCACCCCACCGCCCTCCACCCCCCCGAAGACCCCGCCGGCCTGAGCGCCGCGGCACTCCGCGGTGAAGGCGCGG
>CAYORZ010000115.1:1896-6361 GCA_964406485.1 uncultured Gemmatimonadaceae bacterium
CCACCACCCCCTGGGCTCCCTCGCCCCCCGTGACATCGTCGCCCGCGCGATCGCCACCGAACTGGCCCGGTCGGGTGACGACCACGTTCTCCTCGACATCTCGGCGATCCCCCTCGCGCTCCGCGAGAGCCGCTTTGCCAGCACGTTCGAGGGGTGCCGGCTCCGGGGGATCGACCCGGCCGACGGGGTTCCGGTGGTGCCCGCAGCGCATTACCTCTGCGGAGGCGTCCGCACCGACGCCTTCGGGCGAAGTTCGCTTCCGGGACTCCTCGCCGCGGGAGAGGTGGCCTGCACCGGCCTCCACGGCGCCAACCGTCTGGCGTCGAACTCCCTCCTCGAGGCCGTCGTCATGGCCCACCGGGCCGCCGCCTCGCTGACCGAGGAGTTCCGCAAGGAGGGGCGGTGGAGCGACACCCCGCGGGCTCCCGCCGCCCTCTCCGGGCAGGCAGCGGATGGGGCCCAGGCAGGGGGTGGGGCGCAGGCGCAAGCCCCCGTCGCCCCGGACCCGGCCGGACCCCTCCGCCAGCTCATGTGGGAGAAGGCGGGGATCGTGCGCACCGTGCAGGGGTTGCGCGAAGCACGAGAAGAGCTTGCGTTTCTCGTGCGCACGGCCGCCGGGTCCGAGCTGCGCAACCTCGCCACCACCGCGCACCTCATCGTGGAGTGCGCCTTGCGGCGGAGGGAAAGCCGGGGACTCCACTGGATCGTCGATCACCCCGGCCGCGACAACGAGAGGTACCTGGGCGACACGCTGGTCACCCTGCCGGCGAGGGAGGGGGCAGCCGGCGCGCGCCGCACCTGGAGGGAGGCACGATGAAGGTGACCATGGTGGTCGTCGGAAAGGCCCGGGGGGAGATCGGGTCTGCCATCAGCGACTACGAGGCCCGCACCCGACACTACTGGAAACTCGAGGTGGTGGAAGTCGATGGCGGGGCAGGGGGGAGCGATGACCGCGAGCGCGTCGTCCGGGCCGAGGGGGAACGACTCCTCGCCCGCCTCCCCGAGGGGGCCGAGGTCATCGCCCTCACCCGGGGCGGGCGGGGGTGGTCGTCGCGGGAACTCGCCCGCCACCTCGGCGACCGGGCCCTCCACGGAGTGGGCGACGTCGCGTTCGTGATCGGCGGCGCCTGGGGCCTCGACCCCGAGGTGACCCGCCGCGCCGCCCGCACGATGTCGCTCTCGCCGCTGACCCTTCCCCACGAGATGGCCCGCCTGATCCTCACCGAACAGCTCTACCGGGCAGGGACGATCCTGCGGGGCGAGCCATACCACAAGGGGCGGGGTTGAGGCAACGGGGCGGCCCGCACGGGCGGCCACACGTCGGGTCGGGGCGGCGGCGCGTGCGCGCAGCGGGATTGACGGCGCGTGGCCGGGGCAGCCCATTGGTGTAGCCCTCCACGTGCATCCCACCGGAGACGACGTCCTGAACCTCGATCTGCGTACCCGATATCCGTCCGGCGGCGCCCTCATTCGCGACCGGCTCGCCGGCGTGGAGTCGGCGACCCGATTCCTCCCGGACGACTTCACCGCCCTGGACGCCTTCCGGCGAACCCGCGCCGCGGTGGACGCCCGCCTCCGGGGCTCCCGCCGCACCGCATGGACGGAGGCCGTGACCGCGCGGGGAGAGAAAGCCCGGGCGGGGCTGGAGGCCGTGCGCGACGGAGGCGGCTACGTCGTCACCACCGGCCAGCAGCCCGGACTGTTCGGTGGTCCCCTCTACTCCCTCTACAAGGCGATCACCGCCCTCGTCCTGGCCGAACGACTCCAGGAGGCGCTCGGCGCACCGGTGGTTCCCCTCTTCTGGACGGCGTCGGAGGACCACGACTGGGCCGAGGCGGACCACTGCCATCTCGTCGGGGTCGACAATGAGCTTCACCGGCTCGGGCTCCCTCCGGTGCCGGGGGCCGGCGCCCGTCCGCTGCACCGCCTGCCCATGGGACCGGGGGTCGAGGCGTGTCTGCGCCAGCTCGCCGAGCTGCTGCCCGACACCGACTTCAAGGAAGGGGTCCTGGATCGCCTCCGCACGACCTTCCACCCCGAGGCGACCCTCCCTGCCGCTTTCGAGGAGTGGCTCGCCGACCTCCTGGCGCCCTTCGGAATGCTCTTCGTGCAGGCGCACGCACCCGCGTTGAAAGCGCTTTCCCGCGAGACGCTGCTTCGCGAGCTGGACCACGCCGAGGCTCACGAGCACGCCCTGCGGGAGCGCGCCTCGGCCATCGAGGAGGCCGGCTACGGAGTCCAGGTTCCGATCCTGGAGGGGGGGGTCAATCTCTTTCTCGAGGGACCTGCGGGGCGGGAACGCATCTACCGCGACGGCGCCGGCTACCGCCTGCGACACAGCGGCAAGGCAATGAGCCGCGCCGAAGTGGTTGCACGCGCGTCCGATGACCCGTCGCTCCTCAGCCCCAACGTCCTCCTTCGCCCGGTGGTCGAGAGCGCCGTCTTCCCCACCCTCGCATACGTCGCCGGTCCGGGCGAGCAGGCCTACTTCGCACAGCTGGAACCCCTCTTCGCCGCCCACGGGGTGGCGATGCCCGTGGTGCACCCGCGGCTCGGGACCACGGTCGTCGAGACGAAGGTGGCGAAGGTGCTCGACAAGTTCGATCTGGACCTCGCCGCCCTCGACCGCCCCTTCCACGAGCTGGCCGGGGACCTCGCCCGGGACCAGGTGCCCGACGAGGTGCGAAAGGCCGTCGGGTCGCTGCGGGGAGCCGTCGCCCGCGGGGCGCAGGAACTCACCGAGGTGACCCGGGCGATCGACCCGACCCTGCGCGGCACGGTCCAGCGCTTTCGCAGTGTGGCGTTCGACGCCCTCGGCGACGTGGAGCGCAAGATCGTCCAGGCCGTCAAGCGGGAGGCCGAGATCGCGCTCCAGCAGATCGAGAAGGCGCACCTGCACCTCCACCCCGAGGCTGGTCCGCAGGAGCGGGTCTTCAACGCCGAGTACTACCTGGGCCGCTACGGTCCGGAGTTCGTGGGCGCGGTGGTGGATTCGCACCGTGCGGCGTTGCCGCCCCTCGATGCCCGGACGTAGCTTTGAGCACCATGATCTTCACCATCATCCTCCTCGCGCTCCTGATCCCGATCCTCGCGATCGTTCTCGACTCACCGGTCGGCAAGGCCCTCGCCCAGCGGGTGCAGGGGGGGAATGCGGGCACCATCGACGCGCACACGAGCGAGCGGATGGCCTACCTGGAAGGTGAGGTGGAACGGCTCTCGAGCGAGCTGCACCGCCTGGACGAGGAGAGTCGCTTCCTCACCCGCCTCCTGACCGAGCGGGCCGAAGGCGGCGACCCCGGCCCGGCGGCCACCGGCAGCGGTGGCGACCAGGGCTGACGACGGCGGGGCCTCGCCACCGAGCGGTTCGGGCGTCGGCGCCTGGTGGGTCGGCGTCGGGATCTTTCTCAGCCGGATCTCGGGGCTGATCCGCGAGATCGTCTTCGCCCGCTACTTCGGCACCTCTCCGGTCGCCGACGTCTGGAGGGCGGCGCTGCGGACCCCGAACGTCCTCCAGAACCTGCTCGGCGAGGGTACGCTCAGCGCCTCGTTCATCCCCCTCTACGCGGAGATGCTCGAGGAGGACCGCCCCGAGGCGGCAGGTCGCTTCGCGGGCGCCATCCTGGGGCTCGTCACCGTGACGGCCTTCACGGCCGCAGGGGTGGGGATCGCCCTCGCCCCCTTCGTGATGCCGCTCCTCTTTCCCCGGTGGGACCCCGCGCAGGTGGCCCTCGGGGTGCGGGTCGTGCGGGTGCTCTTCGTCATGACAGCGACCCTGGTCGTCAGCGCGTGGGCCCTGGGCGTCCTGAACAGCCACCGCCGCTTCCTCCTGTCGTACGCGGCGCCGGTCGCGTGGAACGGCGCCCTGGTCGCGGCCATGCTCTACTTCGGGGGGGTGCGGGGGTGGCCCCTCGAGTCGCTCGTCGTCGCTCTCGCCTGGGGAGGGGTGGCCGGGGGAGTCCTGCAACTTGCCGTCCAGCTCCCCGCGGTCACGACCCTCCTTCGGGGATTCCGACTCTCGATCGACCACCGGGTGGAGGGGGTGAGAGAGGCGGTACGCAACTTCCTTCCGGTCGTCGCCGCCCGGGGCGCGGTCAATCTGAGCGGGCTGGTCGACATCGTTCTCGCGGGCCTCCTCGCCGACGGCGCCATCGCCCTCCTGGGGTACGCGCAGACCCTCTACCTCTTTCCGATTGCCCTCTTCGGCATGTCGATCGCGGCGGCCGAGCTTCCCGAGATGTCGCGGGACCGCGGTCAGGCCACCGCCCTCCTCGCCACACGCGTCCGCACCGCCCTCGACCGACTCGGCTTTCTTCTGGTGCCCACCTCCTTCGCCTTCCTGATCCTCGGCGACACCTTCGTCGCGATGGTCTTCCAGGGGGGCCGCTTCGGACCGGAGAGCACCGCGGCCACCTACGCGGTTCTGGCTGCCTACACCCTGGGGCTTCCTGCTTCGGCCGCCTCACGC
>CAYORZ010000116.1:0-6358 GCA_964406485.1 uncultured Gemmatimonadaceae bacterium
GGTCGTCGCCGCGACCGCCGCGACCGCCCTCTCCGCCGCCATCCTGGCGGCGCTCTGGGTGATCTATCGCTTCCTGATTGCTTCTCAACCCGCGGATCGTCCCTATGCGACCTCTCGCTGATTCCATGCGTGGCGTCGTCCTCAGGACCGCCGCCCTCGCCCTCCTCGTCCTCTCCGTGGCGAGCGTCTCCGCGCAACCTCCGCACGCCATCGTGGCCAAGACGGTCACGGTGGGGAGCGAGGCGGCTGCCCTCTCCCTCGATCTCCGCGACGGGAGCACCCTGGCGATCGAGCTCACCGGAGGCCGTGTCATGGTCGACGGACGGGAGGTCGGGTCGTACGACCCCCTTGGGCCCCTCGACGAGGCATGGCGGGCTCTCCTCGGTACCGCGGTCGCGGTCGACGGCGAGGCGCTGGCGACCGCGCTGGTCGAGTGGAGTGCCCCCGACGGGCTCGAACCCGCGGCGGCGCGCGCCGCCGAGCAGATCCATGCCGCCCTGGAGCGGGTCGGGAACCTCGAGGCCGTCCCTGCGACGACCCCGACCGACCCGGCCGCGGAGCTCCGCTCCCTCCTCACCCTCCCCGATCCGTCGGGGACCCTCGCGGGGCTCTCCGAGGCGCTTCGAGGCGTCGCGGTCGACGAGCTCGACGTGACCGTGGGAAGCGACCGCACCGTCGCCGACGGCGACGTCGTGGAGGGGGGACTCCTCGTCGTCGGAGGAACGTTGCGGGTGGCCGGACAGGTGCGCGGGAACGTGATCGTGGTCGGCGGCGAGCTGGAACTCGCGGACGACGGACGGATCGACGGGGACGTCCGCCTGGTCGGCAGTGACCTTGTCGGTGACGAGGCGGGGATCGGGGGGAACCTCGCCCGGATCACTCCCGGCACTGCGGAGCGCGACGAGGCCAGGGATCAGCTCCGCGACGAGGTGCGCGCCCAGGTCGAGTCCGAAATGCGCGCGGCGACGGCGGCCCGCGGGTCCCAGCGCCGCTCCCCCTCGGCCCTGACGCGCGCGATCGGCGGAATCGGCGGCGTGGTCGGCCACCTGCTCTCCGTCGTCGTCCTCGCGCTGATCGGAGGGGTGGTCACGCACTTCGCCGGGCCCAACCTCGATGCGGTGGCCGAGACCGCCCGCCGCACCCCGGCGCGGGCTCTCGTGGTCGGTACGGCGGGCGCCTTCCTGATCCTTCCGGCCTTCGCCCTCGGCTCCCTCATCCTGGCGATCTCCATCATCGGGATCCCTGCGCTCCTCCTCTGGGTGCCGCTCTTTCCGGTCGTGATCATCCTGGCCGGTGGCCTGGGCTACCTCGCCGTGTTCCGCAATGTAGGCGTCTGGGTTTCCCGCCAGCGCCTGCCCTATCTCGGGTGGGTCCAGCTTTCCCATCCGGCCACCCTGGTGGCGGGGGGAGCGCTGGCCATCACCCTCCCCTCGATCGGTGCCGATCTGGTGAGCGTGCTCCCCTGGACGGGTGCGCTGGAAACGGTGCTGCGGGCGTCGGCCTTCGTCCTCGCCTCGGTCGTGGGACTCCTGGGCTTCGGCGCGGTCCTGCTCACCCGCGCCGGGCGGAAACCGGAATTCTTCGACGATGACCTCTTCGGGGGGTGGTCCCCCCGGCCCCCGTCGCGCCCCACCCCACCCCCGGCGGGGGGAGCCGACACCGCGAGCGCACCGCCGCAGACACCGGCGGCCGAGCCGGCGCCCCCTGCGCCCGAGCCCCCCGTGTCCGAGCCCTCTGCGCACGAGCCGCCTGCACCCGAGCCCTCCGTGCAGGAAACCCCCACCGAGCCGGCGCCCGGGGCGGAGGTCACCGACCCCGCAGCAGACGACGGCCCCGACGGCTCCGCGCCCCGGGGTGGGGGTGGGTGAGGTGAAGCGCGTCGCCGCCCTCCTGGTCGCGCTCCTCACCCTCGGGGTCGGCGGGCTTCAGGCGCAGGAGTGGCAGACTCTGGCCGCCGCGCGCGAACGGGCGGGGGAAGAGCGGTTGGACGCCACGATCCAGCACGGTGCAGGGACCCTGCGTCTCGGACCCGCCGACGCGTCACAGCTCTACACGATGCACCTGCGGTACGACGCCGAATCCTTCGAGCCGGTGCACGTCGTGCGCGACGAGGCGCTCCACCTCGGGCTGCGCCGGACGTCGACCACCCTGCGTCGGACCGGCGAACGGGGGTCGTCCCGGATGGAGGTCGGACTCTCGCCGTCGGTCCCCCTCGCTCTCCAGCTCGACTTCGGCGCGGGGCGGGCCGAGGTCGAACTCGGTGGGCTACGGCTCGTCGACCTCGACCTCCGCACAGGTGCGTCCGAGACCCGGGTCGACGTCTCGCGCCCCAACCCCCTCCCGCTGCCCGAGGCCACCTTCGCCGTGGGCGCCGCCCACTTCACGGGGCACGGTCTTGCCAACCTGAATGCCGAACGGATCGCGGTCGAGGCGGGCGTCGGCGAAGTCGTCCTCGATCTCTCGGGCGACTGGCGCCGCGACCTCGACCTGACGGTGCAGATGGGCGTCGGGTCGCTCGAACTCCACCTTCCCCGCGGAATCGGAGTACGCCTGACGAAGGAATCGCTCCTTACCGACCTGGATGCCCCCGAGATGCGCCGCGACGGAAACCGCTGGTTCTCCGGGGCGTGGGGGTCGGCCGAGCGGACACTGACGATCGACGTCCAGGCCTCCTTCGGATCGGTCACCGTCCACTGGATCGACGCCCCCTGAATCTTTCCCGGGGGGTATGGCGTAGTTCATCCAGAACCTCGGACGACTTCCCGGTCGGGCTTCGGTGCCCGAAGGAGCCTTCATGCTCGGTACGCTTCTCACCTTCTTCGCTGTGGCGCTCACCACGCTGATCGTCGCCGGGATCGTTCTCTCGATCGTCGGGGCGGTCATCGGACTGGTGGGCTCCCTTGCCGCATTCCTGCTCTTCAAGGTAGCCCCCATCATGGCGGTGGGGTGGGTCGTGGTGAAACTCCTCGAGCGGCGGACGGGCCGCCACCGCCTCAGCGCCGCCGATCGTCGCTGGCTCGACGGCGAGTGACGTCCGGACCGGACTGATCCTCCCCCTCGGGTGCCCCGGCCCGAGCTGGACGATTCCCCGGACCCCCGGGGCGTTCGTCCGGCTCGGGCCGTCGTACGCCCTCGAGCAGCGCGTCCAGATCGACGGCCTCCCTTGACCTCTCCGGTCGTTTCCATGATGACGGCACGGATGTCACTGCGCCGTAACACGTTGGCCTGTCTGATCCGAGATCTGAGATCATCTCTGGTCACCTGGGCCTCCCGGAGGTGGGCGTCGTAGATCCGGTCCCGGTCCATGAGGAGGAGGGGACGGTTGTCGACGGCCCTCTGCACGACCGCGCGGCGGAGGCGCAGCGTCCCCACGACGAATTGCAGGGCGAAGAGGCTCGCGATCCCCAGGACCCCGTGCAGGAGGGTGATGTCGGACGAGACGATCACCGAGGCGATCACCGATCCGATGGCCACCGTCAGGGCGAAGTCGAAGCTCGAGAATCGGGCGAAGCTCCGGAGCCCCATCCACCGGGTCGCGATGAGGAGGACGACATACAGCACCGCTGCCGAAAGCGGAACCGTGTAGAGGGGGGCGAGCGAGTCCGCGATCCAGTCCACTGGTGGTTCCTCCGTGGGTCAGCAGGGGGAGGCCGACGGGCGGGTCACGACGGCTGCAACCGGGGGCGCACCACCCCCCCGGCCGCCACCCGCCGCGCCCACCGCGCCGCGTGCCGATGGCGGTCGCGGTCCAGCGTATCGTTGCCCAGCACCGCCCCCTCGGTGGGCCGACCGATCACGGCCAGCCCCGCGGTCGGACACCCGTCGATGCCGATGGCCGTGGCGTCGTCGGTGACCTGCACCCCCGTCCACCCCTCCCGGAGCCGCAGATGGCCCGCGTGGAGGAGAGAGCGGAAGAGCGGGTGGGGACACGGTGCGACTCCCGGGCCCGCGAGGACGGCGTCGATGAGGCGGTCGGCCTCCCGGCGATGCCCCCGGGAGCGGAGTTCCCACCCCGACTTCCGCCGACGCACCTCGGGATCGAAGGCGACCGAAAGATCGATCCACCCGTCGTCGATCCCCCGGAGGAGCGCCTCGGCCACGTCGGCCGGGGGGCCGAAGGAGAGGCGTTCCAGTTCGCGACAGAGCCTGCGGAAGGTCGAGCGCTCCCTCCGCGTGAAGGGGTGGCGCGCATGCCAGGCCACCACCGTCGGGAAGACGAGTCGCCACGTCTCGGCCAGCGCCCGTTCGGCGTCCCAGCAGCGGGAGCCGCGGGCGATCGCCAGGCTCCGCCGCAGCGCCGTCTGCGGGAGAGGGGGCCGCGTCGAGCGTCTGGCCCCGGTCATGATCACGTGGAGCACGGAGGCCGCCGCGTGGCGGTGCCGCCCCATGACCGCGAGAAGATCGGATGCGCCCTCGACCAGGACGCGGATGAACTCCCGCACCGAAGCGGCCTCCTCCAGCCGCTGCCGGGTCGGTGCCAGGAGGAAGCCCGCGTCGGGGGCGCGGGCGGCGGGCGTCAGGCGGGGCAGCATCAGGCGCCCGCTGCGGGAGTAGAGGAGGAGGCGGGCCGGGCGGGCGGCCGGCGCCCGGTGGCCGAAGGTGACGACGGCGTCGAGGGCGGTCAGGCCCATCCCGCGCACCGCGACCGTGGCCCCCGGGGGGATCCGCTCCGGCGTGAGTTCGCACGCCACCGGAAAGACCCGGGCGTCGGCGCGGGGACGGCCGGCGGGGTCGGGAGCGCACGAGGCGTGACCGGTGGCAAGCAGCACTTCATCAGCCGTGACCCGCCGCCCGTCGGCGCCTTCGATCAGCCAGTCGGGGTCGAGCCTGCGCACGCGGCTGACGGCGACCGGGTGCACTTCGACGATCGCCCACCGGCGCAGCCGCTCGAGCGTCTCGCGGGCGGCGGCGTGCAGATACGCGCCCACCGTCGCGCGGGGCGCGAAGCCTTCGGGATCGGCGGCCCGGGGATCGTGCGCCGCCGCCCACTCCACGAACGAGGGAAAGTCCGTGCCGGCCACCTGCGAGAGGTCGACCCTCCCGGATGCGAAGTTCATCCGGAGAAAGCGCGGCTGCCGGGGGTCGTAGACCGGCCCCGCACCGACGACCGGGTGAGGCTCGAAGATCGCTACCCGGAGTCCCACCTCCGCCGCTTCTGCCTCACGGGCGAGGTGATCCAGGGCGAAGAGCCCCTTCGGCCCGAAGCCGATCACGGCGATCCGCCGCACGCGTCCGGTCGTCATGGTGCCGACCGGCGAGCGACGGGGGGGTCGCCCGGGGCGGACCCGACGCCGCAGGGCGTGGCGGGCACCCCGATCTGCGGGGGACGAGGCGTGGACATCGGCAACACTCCGGTCTGGGGGGAGATGTCGCCTCCATCAAACGCAAGGAGTGTGCCCCCGTCGGGCGCCGCCGCCCGCACCCGCAGGGTCCGCCTCCGGCCACCGGTTCCGGCAGCGCCCCCTGGCACCCGAGCGCACCCGCGACGGCCACGCGCCCGCGGGACGGTGCCCCACTCCGGGGCAGCGCGCCCCGGGGGAAGCCCCGTGCCGATCGTTCAGGACGAACGACCGCTCCTTCGATCCCGCGACGCCGCGGGGTCAGCCCCCGTCCGCGCCGCGCACGATCGACCAGATCCGGTCGGCGATCGCCGTCAGGGCGACGCCGGCCGCCGAGTCGGGAGCGGCAGCCACGGTCGGCTGGCCGTCGTCCCCTGCTTCCCGCACCGCGGGGTCGATCGGCACCTTGCCCAGGAGTTCGATCGAGAGTTCCGAGGCGAGCGTCTCTCCCCCCCCGCTCCCGAAGAGGTCATGCGTCTCGCCGCACGAGGGACACCGGAAGCCGCTCATGTTCTCGACGACCCCGAGAACCCGGGTGTTGACCCGTTCGAACATCCGCACGCCCCGGCGCACGTCGCCCGTGGCGACCGCCTGGGGCGTGGTGACCATGACGGCTCCGTCGACGTCGACCGTCTGGACGAGAGAGAGCTGCGCGTCGCCCGTTCCCGGCGGCATGTCGATGACCATCACGTCGAGCGGTCCCCACGCCACCTGCTCCAGGAACTGCTTCAGCACGCCCGTCACCAGCGGCCCCCGCATGATCGCCGGCTGATCCTTCTCGAGAAGGAAGCCGAGGCTCATCAGCCGCACGCCGTGCGCCTCGAGGGGGCGGATCTGCTCCTCCCCCTTGCGGCCCACCACCTGGGGACGGTCGGACTGACCGAACATGAGGGGAATGTTGGGGCCGTAGATGTCGGCGTCGATCAACCCGACCTTCAGCCCCCGGCGGGCGAGCGCGACCGCGAGGTTCGAGGCGACCATCGACTTCCCGACTCCCCCCTTCCCCGAGCTCACCGCGA
>CAYORZ010000117.1:0-6282 GCA_964406485.1 uncultured Gemmatimonadaceae bacterium
GCACCGTCCCCCTCCTCCTCACCGGGCTGGCGGTGGCCCTCGCCTTCCGCGCCGGTGTCTGGAACATCGGGGCCGAGGGGCAGTTGTACGCCGGCGCCGTCGCGGCCGTGTGGGTGGGACGCCAGGTCGAAGGATGGCCTGCGTGGGCGGCGATCTCTGCGGTCCTCCTGGCCGGCGCGGTGGCCGGCGCGCTCTGGGCCGCCATTCCTGCCCTGATGAAGGTGCGCCTGGGCGTGGGCGAGGTGATCACGACGCTCCTCCTCAACTTCGTGGCGATCGAACTCTCCGCCTGGCTGATTCACGGGCCGCTGCAGGAGCCCCGGGGCGTCTTTCCCCAGACGGAGTCCATCGCCGAGGCCGCCCGCCTTCCCCTGATCGTGGCCGGTACCCGTCTGCACCTCGGCTTTCTCATCGCCGTGGTGCTTGCCGGACTTCTCTGGGTGGCACTGCGGTGGAGTCGCGTCGGCTTTCTCGTGCGGGCCGTCGGGGCTTCTCCGGGGGCGGCCCGGATCGCGGGGCGGGTCGCGGTCGCCCCCATCGTGGGCACCGTCTTTCTCGTGAGTGGTGCCCTGGCCGGCCTGGCCGGGGGCGTCGAGGTGGCGGGCGTGACCTTCGCTCTCTACGAGGACCTGTCGCCGGGGCACGGCTACACGGCGATCGCGGTCGCGCTCCTGGCCGGACTCCACCCCATCGGGGTCATCGGGACCGCCGTCCTCTTCGGAGTCCTCGAAGGTGGGGCGTCGGCGATGCAGCGGTCCGCCGGCGTACCGGCGGCGGGGGTGGGAGGAGTCCAGGCGCTGGTGATCCTGAGCGTGCTCGTCATGGACCGCGTGCTCCGGCGGGGGGTGGAGCGGTGGAGGGTGGGGCGTGGCTGAGCTCGCGATTGCGGTGTCATTTCTGCAAGCGTCGGTCCGACTTGGGGTTCCGCTCGCACTGGCGGCCCTGGGCGAGACCCTCTCCGAGCGGGCCGGGGTGATCAACATCGGCCTCGAGGGGTCGATCATTGCCGGGGCCCTCGCCGCGGCCCTGGCCGCGCTCGCCACGGGATCGGCGGGGTGGGGGGTGATCGCGGGGGCGGGCGCGGGTGCCGCCGTCGCCCTCGTCTTCGCCTTCTTCGTCGTCGTCCTCGTCACCGACCAGATCATCACCGGTACCGCGATCACCCTCGGCGGCCTCGGCTTCACCGCGGTGGTCTACCAGTCGCGCTTCGGCGCCACGGGCACCGCCCTGACCCTCCCCACCCTGGAGGGGTGGCCCGTGCCCCTCCTCGCCCGCATTCCGGTCGTGGGTCCGACCTTCTTCGAACAGGCACCCACCGCCTACCTCGCCTACCTCGCGGCCCCCCTCCTCTGGTGGCTCCTCTTCCGCACCCGCTGGGGCCTCGAGATCCGTGCCGCGGGCGAGGACCCCGACGCCGCCGCAGCCGCGGGCGTCCGCGTCCGCACCCTCCGCCTCGTGACGACGGTGGCGGCCGGAGCGGCGGCGGGGATCGCGGGGGCCCACCTCGCCCTCGCCCACACCGGAACCTTCACCGAGGGGATGAGTGCCGGGCGCGGATTCATCGCGATCGCCGTGGTGGTGCTCGGACGGTGGTCTCCCCCCCTGGTCCTCCTCGCCGCCTTCCTCTTCGGGGCCGCCTCTGCCCTCCAGTTCCTCATGCAGACCCTGGGACTCGACATCGGGTATCAGCTCTTTCTGGCGTTCCCCTACCTCCTCACCCTCGCCGCCCTGGCCGGGTGGGTGGGGCGCGCGCGTGCTCCGGCCGACCTCGCCCTTCCCTGGCCCCGCGAGGGGCGCTGACACCCCGCGCTGACATGATCCGTCTCGCCCGCTCCCGCGCCGCCGCTGCCCGCCCGTCGACTCCGGCGGGTGCCGGCCGCTCCGGCCCCTTCCGCCTCGCGTTCCGGGCCGGTCTCGCCCGCGTTGCGGCGCTGGCTGTCGCCGGTGCGCTCGCCTTCGGGCTGCCGCCGGGGGCCGCGGCCCAGGGGTCCTCGTCGGCTTTCGACGGGGGGATCACGGGAACGGCCCTCACCCTCCGTCAACTCGACGGGGTGAAGCGGGTGCTGATGATCGGAGCCCACCCCGACGACGAAGACACCGCGCTTCTCACCGCGCTGGCCCGGGGGATGGGGGCCGAGGCCGCCTACCTCTCGCTCACCCGCGGCGACGGGGGGCAGAACCTGATCGGGCCGGAGCTCTTCGAGGGGCTGGGTGTCGTGCGCACCGGCGAGCTCATGGCGGCGCGCGCCCTCGACGGGGGGCGCCAGTTCTTCACCCGCGCATTCGATTACGGCTTCTCGAAGAGCGCGGATGAGGCCCTGGAGAAGTGGCCGCGCGAGGAACTGCTCCGCGATGTCGTCTGGGTGGTGCGCAGCTTCCGCCCCCAGGTGATCGTCTCGATCTTCGCGGGCACGCCCGCCGACGGCCACGGCCAGCATCAGGCGGCCGGCCTGATCGCCCGCGAGGCCTTTGCCGCCGCGGCCGACCCGGAGCGCTTTCCCGAGCAGTTCGCGCTCGGGGTGGAGCCGTGGCAACCCGCGAAGCTCTACCGCAGGATGAGAGGAAGTGCCGAAGGGCCCGTCGTCCGTATCGAGACGGGGGAGTGGGACCCGCTTCTCGGACGCTCGTGGTTCCAGGTGGCCATGGATTCCCGCAGCCAGCATCGCTCGCAAGACATGGGGGTGGGCCAACCCTTCGGGTCCCGCACCTCGGACCTCACCCTGATCGCGAGTGCGCCCGGGCTCGACGCCGCCGCCGCCACCGACCTGTTCGGCGGCATCGACACCACGTTGGTCGGGCGGGCCGATAACGACGCCGCCCGCACGGCGCTCGTCCGCTACCGCACGGCGCTGCGCGAGGCCGACGACCGCCTGCTGGCCCTCGCCCCATCGGCCGCCACCCCCGCACTCGGCCGCGCCCTGGTCGCCCTCGACGAGGCGCTGGCCGCCACCGCAGACGATGCACCGTCGGCCGCC
This sequence comes from uncultured Gemmatimonadaceae bacterium, assembly GCA_964406485.1. Taxonomy (GTDB): domain Bacteria; phylum Gemmatimonadota; class Gemmatimonadetes; order Longimicrobiales; family Gaopeijiaceae; genus Gaopeijia. The sequence goes on from CAYORZ010000117.1 coordinate 2,976, forward strand.
GGGCTGCGCGCCGATCTGACCCGACGTCGGGTCCAGGTGGTCGACGCCCTTCTGGGGGCCGCCGGGGTGCAGCTGCGCGCGGTGACCAGCGACGACCTCGTCGTGCCGGGTGAGACCGTCGAGGTCACCGTCGAGAGCTGGAATACGGGTGCGTTCCCTCTCGCCGACTTCCGGGTTGCCCTCGACCTCCCGCCGGGGTGGCAGGCCACGCCGATCGCGCCCGAACGTCACGCCCCGGCGCCGGCGGGCGCGGCGGCCTCCCCTCCGGCCGCCTCCACCCAGGTCGGCGCGACCGGGTCCGGAGTCCTCGCTCCCGGTGAGTTGCGCCGTGACCACTTCCGCGTCGTGGTGCCTCCGGACGCTGACGTCAGCCGGCTCTACTTCCGCGCCGAGCCCCGTAACGGAGAGCTCTACCGCTGGCCGGACGATCCCACACTCTGGGGACGCCCCTTCGCTCCGCCCCCGGTCGCGGCGCGGATCGCGGCCACGATCGCGGTGCCGGAGGTGGGCAGCGTCGCCTTCGCCACCGAGCGGGACGCCCGTTTCATCGGGGTCGACAAGGCCGTCGGGGAATTCACCCAGCCCCTGCTGGTGGTCCCGGCCCTTTCGGTGGCGACCCGCCCCGCCGTGACCGTCTGGCCCAGCGGCCTCACCGAGACCCGCGAGATCACGGTCGACCTGCGCGCCGAGGCCGTCGGCGGTCTGCAGGGTTCGCTCCGCCTCGAAGTCCCGGCCGGGTGGCGGGTCGAGCCGGCGGCAGTCCCCTTCGTCTTCACCGGACCGGCCGAGAGCCGTGCGGTGGTCTTCCGGGTCACCCCTGACGGAGCCGAGGTGGGCGAGCACCGCTTCCGCGCCGTCGCCACCGTCGACGGCGGGGGCGTCATCGACGGCGGCGCCTCCGAGGGCGGCGGCGGGTCGGCTGGCGCCTCCACGGCTGGCGGCTCCACGACTCCTGCCTCCACGACCGCCCCGCGTGTGTACGACGAGGGCTACACCCTGATCGAGTATCCGCACATCGAGCGCACCGCCTTCTTCGATCCTGCCGAGACGCGGGTCACGGTGGTGCCCGTGCAGGTCGCCGAGGGACTCCGGGTCGGCTACATCATGGGATCGGGCGATGACGGGGCGCTCGCCCTCCGCCAGATGGGGGTGAACGTCGAGGTGCTGACCCCCGAGCAGGTCCAGGCCGGTGACTACTCGGCCTGGAACACCCTGGTGCTCGGTGTCCGTGTCTACGAGACCCGCCCCGACGTGGCCGCCGTCAACGACCGGATCCTCGACTTCGCACGCTCGGGCGGGACGGTGGTCGTCCAGTACAACAAGTACGAGTACCCGGCGGGCGGCTTCGCCCCCTACGAGATCGCGATGCAGGGTCCGTGGGGCGGCGCACCCCGCGTGACCGACGAAGGCTCGCCGGTGGCATTCATCGATCCGGAGTCGCCGTTGATCCGGGGTCCCAATCCCCTCACCCTCGCCGATTTCGACGGCTGGGTGCAGGATCGTGGCCTCTACTTTCCCGGGTCGTGGGACCCCGCCTTCCGCCCCCAGCTCGAACTGACCGATCCGGGTGAGGAGCCGACGCGGGGCTCGCTCCTCGTCGCGCCGCTCGGCGAGGGACTCTACATCTACACCGGGATCAGCTTCTTCCGACAGTTCCCGGCCGGGGTGGCAGGCGCCTACCGGCTCTTCGCCAACCTCGTCTCGAGCCGCGCCGAGGACTGGCGCTGACCGCCCGGCGGGCCGGACACACACACACACACACAAGCCGGCTGGCGGCAACCCGAAGGCGGAGCCGCCGGCTGCCTGCCGGCTCTGATCCGCGCGGTCCGTGGTGGCGCGGGCGGGGGGATGCCCACATCCGCACCGTCCAGGCGTACGTCAACCGTCCCCACACCCCCGCAAACCGACTGCGGGGACGGTTGACCCCGAATGGAGACGTCAAACGCGCCCCAGTCCCGTGGTGGCGCGGTGCGGGTGCAGTTCGACATCGCATAGGTACGTCAACCGTCCCCGGTCCCTCCAGATCGAGCTGCGTGGACAGTTCACGCCAACGGCACGTCAACCGCGCCCCGGACCCCGCCGAGCGCATCACTTGCTCGCATGTTGGCGCCCCGGCGGCCGCCCTCCGGCCTCCCGCTGTCCTGCCATTCAAGGGCGGAGCGCGCGACGAGGCCGCGCGCCCGGATTTGCACGGGATCTGCCCTGGCCGGCGTGGCCGCTGCCCCGCCAAACGCTACCATGAACGAGCAACCCGGCTACGTCGCGGGATACGACCATGAACGCGCCGCCCGACTGCCGCGGCTAGCCGAGACCGGCGCGGAGGCAGTCGCGGAGTCTCAGCCGTCCGAGTGTGATCTGGCGCCCTTGAGACTGATTCCCATATTGCCTGCGCGCCCATGGTGGACGACGAAAGGGTGTACTGCATCGCATCGACCAGGCTCGCGCAGCCTGGATCTCCATGTCGATAGCTCTCATCGTTGAAATAAGCCATGTCCATCTCGACGCAGCTATCGACGTGGAGGGCGACTGCATCGCAGATATCGTTGGCGGATTCGCAGGAGCGTCGGTCCGATCCGGATCTTCGTCATCTTGGTAGTCTCGGCGGTAGGTTGTCGGGCGTCGTCTGAACGCGGTGGCACCTACCTTCCAGAGCCGACAACCCCCCGATCCCCCCACACGCCGGCCGGCGGGAGGGGGGTGCGGGGGGCGTGGACGGTGCGGGCGACGGAGGGCAGGGCGGGCGTCGGGGGCGGTGCGGCGGTCTGGCGCACTGGCGGGCTGGCGGGCGACGGGCGTGATGCGGGCGGCCTGGGGCGCGCGGCGTGGGCCGTGCGAGCGGCGTCGGCGACCCGAGCGGTGTGGGCCGTGCGCGCCACGCGGGCGGCCCAGTGACGTGGGTGGCCCGTGCGACGCGGGCGGCCGGAGCGACGGGGGTGATGCGCGCAGCCGGGCTCGCGCCACCACCGTGCATGGGCCGGTGGAGGAGGATTCTGCCCGGCGGACCACCCAGCTTCCCTCGCGTCGTTCGTGCCCCGCCCTGGGCGGAGGCCGGTTCGCCTGACGCTGGCGCCTCTCCTGAGGCCTGGGGCACCGAGTCCCCGGACCCGCACCGTCCCCGGGGCCGGGCCGGAAGTCGGCCGGGCGGGCCGGAGGGGTCCGGCTGTCCCGCCCCAACCGAGCGTGCGAGTGTCCCCAACGAGGAGGTGTCTGTGACGGAGCCGTTCTGGGAGCGTCCCGAGGTGGTGGAGCAGTTTGCGTCTCGCGCGCCGGACCACCGGCTGGTCCCCTTGCTCGACGAATACGCGCG
>CAYORZ010000118.1:0-6269 GCA_964406485.1 uncultured Gemmatimonadaceae bacterium
TCTTCACCGACACCGCCCGTCGTGGAATCTCCACGGCGGGCGGTTCGTCGTTTCCACCTGTGGTGATCGGAGAGGTGCGTTGCTGTTGCGACGGGTGGTCCCGTCAGGCGATCGTTCGGGATGGACGAGACGATCGATCGACGCGACGATACCCCGACCCGCTCCGGATACATCGCCCTGGTGGGGCGTCCCAATGCGGGGAAGTCCACGCTCATGAATGCGCTGGTCGGCGAGAAGCTGTCGATCGTGAGCCCCCGGGCGCAGACAACGTGGCAGCGGGTGACCGGGATCCGGACCACCGAGACCTCGCAGATGGTCTTCCTCGACACCCCGGGGCTTCTCGAGGTGAGCGATCTGCACCAGCGGGCCATGCTCGAGGCGGCGCACGAGGCGCTCCGCGAGGCGGAGGTCACCCTGCTCCTGCTCGACCCGACCCGACCGCTCGACGAGACGCGGAGGGCCGTCGTGCTCGAGGCGCTCGATGAAGGAAAGGGCGCCCTGGTCGTGGCGGTGAACAAGGTCGACGCGGCCGACTCCCGGGCGATCGAGGGTGCTGCCGGGTGGGCCCGCGAGGCACTGGGCGTGGAGCCGCTCCGCATCTCTGCCGTGAGCGGGGCGGGCCTCGACGAGTTGGTGGACGCCCTCGAGTCGCGGCTTCCTCCGGGCCCGTTCTACTATCCGGTCGACGAGGTGGCGATCCAGCCGGTGCGCTTCTTCGTGACCGAGCTGATCCGCGAGGTGGTCTTCGAGCAGTACGGCGACGAGATCCCGTGGGCGGTGGCCGCCCAGATCGAGGAGTTCCGGGAAGCAGAGGATCCGGTGTACATCGCCGTCACCCTCTTCGTCGAGCGCGAATCGCAGAAGGGGATCCTGATCGGGAAGGGCGGTCGCGCGATCCGCCGTCTCGGGACGGAGGCGCGGGCGCGGATCGAGACCTTTCTCCAGCGGCGTGTGTATCTCGACCTCTGGGTGAAGCCGCTCGTGGGGTGGCGCCGGAAGGGGCAGCTCCTGACGCGGCTCGGGTATCGGCTACCGGAGGTGGAGTGATGAGGACGGCGAGCGGGGGGGGCGGGACGCTGCGCAGGACGCTGCTCCTGGTCGGGGCGTTGATCGCCACTTCGGTGAGCGCTCTGGAAGGGCAGGGGACCGCCCAGGAGGGCGGGCTCTTCCTTCTCCTTCCCACGGGCGCGCGGGGGGTGGCGCTGGGGCGGGCGATGACCGCGATGCAGGGCCCCGAGACCGTCTGGTGGAATCCGGCGGGGATCGCCTGGCAGACCGAACGGCGTCTCCAGGTCCACCGGGGAGAAGATCTCGCCGGCGACGCCACCTCGCTCACCGCCCAGTTCGTCCGCGAGGGGTTGGGGGTCGTCTCGTTCTCGTACCAGCTCACCGACGTCGGCGACCAGATCTACACCGACGCGCAGCAGAACGAACTCGGGGTCATCTCGCACCGCAACCACGTGGGCGTCCTCTCGGCGGCCTCGCGGCTGGTGGGGGGGGTGGCCGCCGGGGTCAACCTCAAGCTGGTCCAGCAGCGCTTCACCTGTCGGGGTCAGTGCGACCCCGGAGTGACGGCCACCTCGGTCGTGATCGACGCCGGCCTTCAGTGGGACGGCGTGTTTGCCCTCCCGCTCCGCCTTGGCGCCGTCGTCGCTCACGCAGGACCGCGCATCCAGTTCTTCAACGAGGGGCAGTCCGACCCGCTGCCGACCCGTATCCGGGTGGCGGCGGCCTACGATGTGGCCCGTCACTTCGTCGACACGCCGGAGCTCAGGGCGGTGATCACGGTGGAGCGGGAGGACCGGTGGCGCGACGGCGGCTCCGCGGCGACGTACATCGGCACCGAGCTCGGGGCCGGGACCGACCAGGCGCTCTTCGTGCGCGCCGGCTACGTCTTCGGCGGGGAACTGCAACTCGATGGGGCGGCGGTGGGCGTGGGAATCCGGTACGACCGCATCGACCTCGGGATCGCCAAGTCGCTTGCGACGACGACCCTCGCGGGCGAGTCGGAGCCGATCCAGGTGACCCTGGGCATACTCTTCTGAGCACCGTGGCAGACGGTCGGTCAGGGGTCCGCCCGCCTGACCCGGGGCCCGGTCGAGCGCGGCGTCGGTGCGGTCTGCGGCTCGGGCTGCGGGCTGCGGCCGCCATTCTTGCGGTCGCCGGCGCGGCCGGAAGCCCCCTCGAGGGGGCAGGGCAGGGAGCGCCGCGCCTCGCCTTGCCGGTGGCCCTGGCGGTGGAGTCCGCCGCAGACCGCCCCCCGGTCGGAGCGGGCCTCACCTCCGGGGCGTCGGGCGTCGCCGTGGCCGCGCTCCTTCCGGGCGTCGCCCAGTGGGCCGAAGGGCGGCGGTGGCGCGGGGTCGCCCTCGGCGCCGTGGAGGTCGGCGGGTGGTGGCTCCTGATCGATGCGCGCGGGACCCGCAACCGGGAACGGGACGCATACCGGGACCTCGCGTGGGCGGAGGCGCGCCGGTGGGAGGGGGAGCGCATCGATCCGGGCTTCGAGTACTACGAGGACCTGCTCGGATGGACGCGCTCGGGAGCCTTCGACGCCGACCCGCAGACCGAGGGGATCCAGCCCGAGCGTGATCCCGAAAGCTACAACGGCCGCCAGTGGCACCTCGCGGCGGCGATCTTCCTGGAAGGGAGGGTCGACGCCGGACCGGACGACCCCGGGTGGGCCCGCGCCCTGGCATGGTACGAAGAGCGGGCGTGGGGCGAGGAGTTCGTCTGGGACTGGGCGGGGAAGGACCACGTCCGTCGCGACTTCGCACGCCGCGTCGACCGGGCCGACGCCGCCGCCCGCCGGGCGTCGATCGCTCTCGGCCTGGTTGTTGCGAACCACGTTCTCTCGGCCATCGAGGCGTTCGCTGCCCACCGCCTCGCGACCCCGCCTCTCGAGCTGCAGGTCGGGGCCGATCGCCACGGCGTCCCCTACCTTCACCTTCGCGTCCCGTGGTCCCCCTGACCGCTTCCCGACACACCCCATGCCGCACCCGCCCCTCCCCGAGATGAACCGATGAACCGCCCCGGACCCGTTGACGAATCCCGCATCCTCGAAGTGCTGCGTGCCTCGAAGCACGGCCCGATGAAGGCGAAGCAGGTCGCGCGGACGCTCGACCTTCCCCCTTCGCAGTACAAGGCCTTCCGGGCGCAGCTCCGCGCGATGGAGGGCCGCGGGGTCGTCTACCGGGTCAGGGCCGGGCGGTACGCTGCCCCGGAACGGATCAGTCTCGTGAGTGGCCGGGTCTCGACGATCCGCTCCGGCGACGCCTTCATCCGCCCCGACGAGACGGGCGACCAGGACGTCTTCGTGCGGCAGGCCGACCTCGAGACCGCGATGCACGGCGACCGGGTGATGGTGCGCATCGAGAGCCGCCCGAAGGGGCGCAACCCGGTCGGGCGGGTGATCAGGATTCTCGAGCGGGCCCACCCGACCGTGGTCGGCACCTTCCGACAGGGACGCAAGATCGGCTACGTGGTCCCGCTCGACGCCCGCATGGGCCGCGACATCATGATCCCGTGGGGAGACGAGGGCGAAGCCGACGAAGGGGACGTCGTCGTGGTGCGCATCGTCGCATACGGCGCGCGGCAGCACGGCCCCACGGGTGAGGTGGAGCGGGTCCTGGGTCCGATTTCGGACCCGGGGGTCGACGTTCTCGCCGTTCTCTTCGGCCACGGACTCCCGCTGGAGTTCGATCCCGCCGTCGAAGCCGCGGCAGAGGCATCGGCGGCCCGCCCCGTCGAGCTCACCGACGATCGGGAGGACTGGCGCGACCGGCTCGTCGTCACGATCGACCCCTCGGACGCCAGGGACCACGACGACGCCCTCTCGCTCCGGCGACTCGACGGGGATCGTTTCGAGGTGGGCGTCCACATCGCGGACGTCTCGTACTACGTGCCCCGCGGCAGCGCGGTCGACCTCGAGGCGCTGAACCGGGGGACGAGTGTCTACCTGGTGGACCGGGTGGTCCCGATGCTTCCCCACGCGCTCTCGTCGGGGGCCTGCTCGCTCCGTCCCGGCGAGGACCGTCTTGCGGTCACCATGGTCGCAGTCCTCGGCGGCAACGCCGAGGTCATCGACTTCCGCTTCGCGCGCACGGTGGTGCGCTCCCGCCACCGCCTCGACTACCAGACGGTCGCGCAGGTGCTCGCGGGCGAGGGGTCGGTCGACGCCGAGACCGACCGGGCACTCCGCGATCTCGACCGCCTCGCCCGCCACCTGCGGGCCCGTCGGGACCAGCGCGGGAGCATCGACTTCGACCTCCCCGAGGCGCGCGTGATCCTCGACGACGAGGGAGCGCCCGTCGACATCCAGCGTGTGGAGCGCCTCGACAGCCACCGCCTCGTCGAGGACTACATGCTCCTTGCCAACGAGCTCGTCGCGGAGAGCGGCATCCGGCATCAGATTCCGATCCTCTACCGGATCCACGAGTCGCCGACCGCCGAGCGCACCGAGACGCTGAGGGAATTTCTTGCCACCCTCGGGCAAACCCTACCGCGTCGGGCGCTCCGACCGCAGGATCTGAAGGCGGTCCTCGAACGGGTCCGGGGGCGCCCCGAGGAGGCGCTGGTATCGACCGTCGTCCTGCGCTCGATGCAGCGCGCCCGTTACGCCCCCGACAACCTCGGCCACTTCGGACTGGCGCTGGAAAACTACGCGCACTTCACCTCTCCGATCCGGCGGTACCCCGACCTGGTCACCCACCGGGCGCTGGTCCGCGTCTTGCTGGATGGGAGGACTCCGCCGAGGGAGTGGGTCGAGAGCCTCGCGGAGGTGGCCGACCGGTCCTCGTGGCGCGAAGAGGTCGCGACCCAGGCCGAACGCGACAGCATCGAACTGAAGAAGATCGAGTTCATGGAACGCCACCTCGGAGCGGAGTTCGAGGGGACGGTCGCCGGGGTGACCTCCTTCGGGTTCTTCGTGCTTCTCGACCGCTTCTTCGTCGAGGGGCTGGTGCACGTCAGCGCCCTCGACGACGACTACTACGAGTTTCATGAAGCGGAGTACGCGCTGGTGGGCAGCCGTCGAGGACGCCGGTTCCGTCTGGGTGACCGGGTGAGGGTGCAGGTCGCCCGCACCGACAAGGTGGAGCGAAAGATCGACTTCCATCTGGTGGAGGCGTCGGCGAGGGGCGCCGAGGTTTGACCCTCGTCGTCCACCGGTCTACCGTGTCGGGTCCGTATTCGCCGAGCCGCACGATGCCTTCGCAGCGCACGATCGCCTACCACGGTCCGGGACGCCCCGGGATCACCACGCGCCTCGACGAGTTCGCGGCGCCCCGCGGACTCGTGCCCGCCACCCTCACCACGGCCGACGAGGTGCGCGCGTTGCTCAACCGCAGCTACCCCGCGTGTGTGGTGCTCGACGCCGTCGACGACCGCGACGCGATGGTCCGGTTCTGCGCCGAGATCAAGAACGACGCCTTCACGGCCATCGTCCCGGTGATCGTGGTCGTGTCGGAAGGGGAGGGCGAAGCCGGGGCCGACGCCCTGGAGGCCGGCGCCGACGAGGTGCTCACCACCCTCACCCCCCCGCGGGAATGGGCGCTCCGCCTCGAACTCGTGCTGCGGCGGGCGGCGCGCGACGTCTCCGTTCATCCGACCACCCGCCTCCCGGGGACGATCCAGATCGAGCGCGACATCCACGAGCGGATCCAGTCCGGGAACGGCTTCGCCGTCTGCTACGCCGACCTCGACCACTTCAAGGAGTTCAACGATCGCTACGGCTACAACTCCGGCGACGGCGTGATCCTCCTGCTGTCGCGGATCCTGCGCGATGTGGTCCGGGCTCTGGCGCCCAGCGGCTTCGTCGGCCATATCGGAGGGGACGACTTCATCTTCAACATCCCCATGGAGAGGCTGCAGCCCTGCTGCGATGAGGTCATCACCCTCTTCGACGAACTGATTCCGTACCAGTACACGGTCGAGGACCGTTCCGCAGGCTACTTTCTCGGAAAGGACCGGCGGGGGAATGTGCACCGGGTGCCGTTGATGACCCTCTCGATCGGGGTGGTGACGAATCAGGTGCACGACTTCATCCACACCGGGCAGGTGTCGGAACTCGCCGCGGAGATGAAGACGTACGCGAAATCCCTTCCGGGATCGAAGTATGTGGTCGATCGGCGCCGCAGCGGGGTGACGGCGCCGTCCCGGACCCCGCCGGCCGCCCCGCCCACCCCCCTTCTCGACTGACCCGACCGAACCAGCGAGTCCGACGATGTTGATCATCACCGTGGAATGCCCTTCGTGTCACACCTCCTTCCCCG
>CAYORZ010000119.1:0-6253 GCA_964406485.1 uncultured Gemmatimonadaceae bacterium
CAGCGCGGACTGATCGCGGCCCCCAAGCCCCCTGGTGAAGAAGAGGATGAGGATCCCGTACGTCGTGTAGTAGACCCAGTTGTTCGGCTGGAAGATCTCCGCGATCCCGCTCAGCAAGGTGAAGGAACTGAACGCGGCCAGCGTCCCCGGCACGATGATGAACGACTGGGCGAAGATGATCGGCATGACCCCGGCCGAATTCACCCGGAGGGGAATGAAGCTCTTCGGCCCCTCCTGGATCCGCCCCCGCCCCACCACCTTGCGGGGGATCTGCACCGGGATCTTCCGGGCGGCCATGGTCATCGCCACCACGCCCGCGCTCACCCCGATGATGACGAGGACGAGGGCGATGAGGGCGAAGAGTCCGATCTCGCCGATCCGGAACGACTCCCACGTCCGCACCATCTCGGAGGGGAGTCCCTGGATGATGCTGAAGAAGATCAGCAGGCTCATCCCGTTCCCCACACCGCGATCCGTGATCTGCTCCCCGAGCCACATCACGAAGACGGCACCGACCGTCAGCATCAGGACCGTGGTGAAGACGAAGGTGAAGCCGGGCGTCCGCACGGCGTCCGGGAAGCTCTGCAGGAAGGCCGCGTAGCCGTACCCCTGCATGGCCGCCAGCGCCACGGTGGTGTAGCGGGTCCACTGCGTGAGCTTCTTCCGCCCCTCGTCTCCATCCTTCTGGAGCTTCTCGATCGTCGGGAAGACGGCCGCGAGAAGCTGGAACATGATGGAGGCCGAGATATACGGCATGATGCCGAGCGCGAAGATCGTCGCCCGGCTCAGCCCACCCCCGGTGAACATGTCGTAGACCCCGAAGAGGGTCCCCGACAGCGCACCGAACTGCTGCTGCAGCGCCACCACGTCGAGGCCCGGAACGGCGATGTGCGCACCGATCCGGTAGATGAGAAGCATGAAGATCGTGAAGGTCAGCTTCTCACGAACCTCGGGGGACCTCCAGAGCTTCGCCAGCCAGTTGTCCATCGCGCGGCCTACGGCTGAACGTTCGAACCGAGGACGGTGGCCGATCCTCCGGCCGCCTCGATCTTCTCGCGGGCGCTCCCGCTGAAGGCGTGGGCGGTGATCTGCAGCGACACCGTCACCTCACCCTCGCCGAGGATCTTCACCGGCTTGCGGAGGGAGCGGACGAGCCCGGCCGCATGCAGCGCTTCCAGGCCGACCTCTCCCTCGAACTCGGCGAGCTGACCCACATTGACGATCTGGTACTCCACCCGGTTCATGTTGGTGAACCCGCGCTTCGGGATCCGCCGGTGGAGGGGCATCTGCCCTCCCTCGAAGCGGGCCGGAACGGAGGCTCCCGAACGGGCCTTCTGCCCCTTCTGGCCGCGGCCGGCGGTCTTGCCGCTTCCGGAGCCGGGGCCACGACCCACCCGCTTGCGATCCCGATGGGACCCGGGGGCGGGACTCAACTCATGCAATTCGGCCATGATTTCTCCTTACTCCTCGATCTCGCGAACGGAGACGAGGTGTACCACCTGACGGAGCATCCCGCGGATCGCGGGGGTGTCGTCGTGGAGCACACTCTGCTGGTGACGGCGAATTCCGAGCGCCTCCAGGGTCCGGCGGTGCTTCTCCTGGCGTCGGATGCCGCTTCGAATCTGGGTGATCTCGAGCTTGCGGTCAGCCATGTCTCACAACTCCAAGCGACTCGACCGGTACACCCCGCTCCGCCGCAGCCTGCTCGGGCGTGACGAGGTGGGTCAGTCCGTGCATGGTGGCACGCACCACATTGATCGGGTTGTTGGTTCCGAGGCTCTTCGTCAGGACGTCGGTGATCCCGGCGGCCTCGAGGACGGCGCGCACCGGCCCGCCGGCGATCACGCCGGTTCCCGGAGCGGCCGGGCGGAGCAGCACCTGCCCCGCACCCCACTCGCCGAGAATCTCGTGCGGAATCGTCCCGTTGATGACCGGAACCTCGACCATGTTGCGTCGGGCGTGGTCCAGCGACTTGCGGATGGCCTCGGATACCTCGTTTGCCTTCGCGAGGTAGACCCCGACCTTCCCCTCCTGGTCGCCCACCGCGACGAGGGCCGAGAAGGAGAAGCGTCGCCCCCCCTTCACCACCTTCGCCACCCGGTTGATGTAGATGACATTCTCGACCAGGCTGGAATCCCGGTCGCGGCTCTTCTTGCGGTCTCTGGCCATCAGAACTTCAGTCCTCCCTCGCGGGCGCCATCGGCGAACGCCTTCACCCGGCCGTGGTACTTGTACCCACCGCGGTCGAACACCACGGTATCGATTCCCGCCTGGAGGGCCTTCTCGGCCAGGAGCTTCCCGGCGGCGAAGGCGCGCTCGACTTTCGGATTGCTCCCTTCAGCCTCGAAGTCCCGCACGTCGGGGTGCAGGGTGCTGAGACCGACGAGGGTGCGACCCGCATCGTCGTCGACCAGCTGCCCCTCGATATTGCGCAGGGACCGGTAGACGACCAGCCGCGGCCGCTCCGCCGTTCCCGACATCTTGTTGCGGATGCTCCGGTGCCGCCGGAGCCGCGCGGTCCGGCGGGTCTTCTTCTGCTTTGCGAACACACTCATGATCAGGCCCCTGCCGTCTTTCCGGCCTTGCGGCGGATCTGTTCACCCTGGTAGCGGACACCCTTCCCCTTGTAGGGCTCCGGCGGACGGAAGCCCCGGATCACCGCGGCGACCTGGCCGACCGCCTGCTTGTCGGCGCCCGAAATGACCACGGTGGTCTGATTCGGGGTCTCGATGGTGACTCCCTCCGGGGGCGTGAACTCCACGGGGTGGGAGAATCCCAGACTGAGGGTGACTCCTCCCCCCTTCGCCTCGGCGCGGTACCCCACGCCGACGATCTCGAGGGTCCGGGTGAAGCCGTTGGTCACCCCCTCCACCATGTTGAAGATGAGGGAGCGGGTGAGCCCGTGGAGCGCCCGGTGGCGCCCTTCGTCGGAAGGACGCACCACGCGGATCTCGCCATCGTCGACCTCGACCACCATCTCGGGATGGACGTCGAGCGAAAGTTCGCCTCGCGACCCCTTCACTCGCAGCGTCTGCCCCTCGCGCGTCACCTGGACGCCGCTCGGGACGACCACCGGCTGCTTTCCGATTCGAGACATCGTCGTGGCCCCCTTACCAGACCAGTGCCATGAGCTCGCCGCCGACCCCTTCTTCCCGCGCCCCGCGATCGGACAGGAGTCCTCGCGACGTGGAGAGGATGGCCATTCCCAGCCCGTTGCGCACCGTGGGAAAGTCGTTCGCCCCCACGTAGTGGCGTCGGCCGGGCCGCGAGACGCGCTCGAGGTGCCGGATCACCGGCGCCCCATCGTGATATTTGAGGTAGACGCGAAGCACGCCGTGCTTCCCGTCGTCCAGAACCTTGTAGTCGAAGACGAAGGCGTTCTCCTTCAGCAGCCTCGCAACCTCGACCTTCAGCTTCGAGACGGGCATGTCGGCCCATCGATGTCCGGCGGTGCCGGCATTGCGGACCCGCGTGAGCATGTCCGCGACAGGATCGGTCATCATGGTCTGGCTCTCCCTACCAGCTGGACTTGCGCACGCCGGGAATCACGCCCCGCAGCGACATCTCGCGGAAACAAACGCGGCAGATTCCGAACTTGCGGATGTACGACCGAGGGCGTCCGCACCGGTTGCACCGGTTGCGATGACGGACCTCGAACTTCTGCTTCTTCTTCTGCCGCTCGATCAGTGCCTTCCTGGCCATTCAAGCCCCCAACTCTCGGTGATGCTGGATGTGCACGACGTTCACGCGCCGTTCGCTCCGATGATGACCGGCTGTTCGCCGCGGAACGGGAATCCCATCTCCCGCAGCAGCGCCAGCGCCTCGTCGTCCTTCTCCGTATCCGTGACCACGGAGATGTCCATCCCGTGGATCCGGTTCACCCGGTCGTAGTCGATTTCCGGGAAGATGATCTGTTCCTTCACGCCCATCGTGTAGTTCCCCCGCCCGTCGAAGGAGCGGGTGCTCAGCCCCCGGAAGTCCCGCACACGCGGGATCGCGACCGAGACGAGGCGATCGAGAAACTCGTACATCCGGCGCTGGCGGAGCGTCACCGCTGCACCCACCGGCATCCCCTCGCGCAGCTGGAAGTTGGAGATCGACTTCCGTGCCCGGGTGATGACCGCCCGCTGCCCGGTAATCGCCCCCAGTTCCTCCACGACCGAGTCGAGGAGCTTCTGATTCTTGCTCGCCTCACCCACACCCACGTTGATGGTCACCTTCGTGATGCGCGGGACCTGGTTCGGGTTCGAATACCCGAAGAGCTCGGTCATGCGCGGGCGCACATGCTCGTGGTAGTGGTTCAGCAGTCTGGGTCTGGCTTCCATGGCTCTCTATAGCGCGGGTCTCCCCGCTTTCAGTGTGTCGGTCGCGTGGATGGACGACGCACATCCACGTTCGCGCGCTGTCGTCCCCGGTGGATTCAGTGCGCTCGGGGCACGGGGTTGCCGGACTTCACGGCAATCCGCTCCCTGGTGCCGTCGCGTCCCACCTGGATCCGCACGCGGCTCGCCTCACCGGAGGCCGGGTCCACCAACATCACGTTGGAGATGTGGATGGGGGCCTCCATGGAGACGATCCCGCCGTCGGGGTTGGACTGCGAGGGGCGCATGTGTCGCTTGCGCATGTTGACGCCCTCGACCACCACCGAGTCCTTGCCGGCGAGCACACGCAGCACGGTGCCCTCCTGGTCGCGGTGGTTGCCGCGGATCACCCGCACGCGGTCCCCCTTCCCGATCTTGATCTTGCGCCGGCGTCCGGCGTCGGTCTTCTGCTTCATCTCAAAGAACCTCGGGTGCGAGCGAGACGATCTTCATGTACCGCTTCTCGCGAAGCTCGCGGCCGACGGGCCCGAAGATGCGCGTCCCGCGGGGCTCGCCATTGGGATTCAGGATCACGGCCGCATTGTCGTCGAAGCGGATGTAGGTCCCGTCACGCCGGCGCACTTCCTTGCGGGTGCGCACGATGACGGCCTGGACCACATCGCCCTTCTTCACGGCGGCATTCGGGATGGCCTCCTTGACCGTCGCGACGATCACGTCACCCACCCGGGCGTACCGACGCCGCGATCCCCCGAGCACGCGAATGCACAGGGCCGACTTGGCGCCGCTGTTGTCCGCGATGCGGACCACGGATTCTTGCTGGATCATCTCGGTTCTCCGGTCAAGCCGGGCGCTCGATCAGTTCGATCACCCGCCAGCGCTTCGTCTTCGACAGCGGACGGGTCTCGACGATCCGCACGGTGTCTCCGATCCGGTACTGGTTCTCTTCATCGTGGGCGTGGTACTTCTTCGTCCGCTTCATCTGCTTTCCGTACAGCGGATGCGGAAAGCGACGCTCGACGCTCACGGTCACCGTCTTGTCTTGCCGGTCGCTCGTCACCACCCCGATGCGCACCTTGCGGCGGGGGCGGGAAGTGGGGTCGACGACCCGGGTCACGTCTTCGGTCTCAGCCATGTGCAGTTCGATCAGTCGTTGCCCGCGAGCTCGCGCTCACGGAGAATGGTCTTCAGCCGGGCGATGTCCCGCTTGATCTGCCGGACGATACGAGGGTTCTCCAGCTCCATGGTGGCGCTCCGGAAACGCAGTCGGAACTGCTCTTCCTTCAGCTCACCGAGCCGGGCCTCGATCTCCGAATTCTCCCAGTCCCGAATGTCTTCGGCCTTCATCTCGATCTCCGTCAGCTGCCGATCTGGCGCTCGCGCACCAGGAACCGGGTCTTGAGGGGGAGCTTGGCGGAGGCGAGCTCCATGGCACGCCGGGCCACATCTTCCGGCACGCCTTCCAGCTCGAACATCACGCGGCCGGGCTTCACCACCGCGACCCACTTCTCGGGATTCCCCTTCCCCTTACCCATCCGGGTCTCGGCCGGCTTCTGGGTGATGGGCTTGTCGGGGAAGATCCGGATCCAGACCTTTCCGCCTCGCTTGATGTGACGGGTCATCGCCACACGAGCCGCCTCGATCTGGCGGTTGCTGATCCACCCGCACTCGGTGGCCTGCAGGCCGAACTCCCCGAAGGAAACCTTGTTTCCCCGGGTCGCCTTTCCGCGCATCCGGCCCTTGTGCGTCTTCCGGTACTTGACCCTCTTCGGCGCCAGCATTGCTCTACTTCCTCTCTTATGCGCCGGTGGAGTAGGTGCGGCCGCGCCGCTCCTCCACCACCTCGCCGTTGAAGATCCAGCACTTCACGCCGATGGTCCCATACGTCGTGAAGGCATCGAGCTGGGCATAATCGATGTCGGCGCGCAGCGTGT
>CAYORZ010000120.1:0-601 GCA_964406485.1 uncultured Gemmatimonadaceae bacterium
GCGAGTCCGATTTCGCGCCACGCCATCGCCACCCGCGTCACCGAGTCGACCATGAGGAGCACGTGGAGTCCGCAGGAGCGGAAGTGCTCGGCGATGGCGGTGGCGACCAGGGCGCCGCGCGCGCGGAGGAGCGCCGCCTCGTCGCCGGTGGCCACGACCACGACCGAACGCTGGAGCCCTTCATCGCCGAGGGAGTGGCGAAGGAAGTCACGCACCTCGCGCCCCCGCTCCCCGAGGAGGGCGATCACGTTGACGTCGGCCGAGCTTCCGCGGGCGATGCTCCCGAGAAGCGAGCTCTTTCCCACCCCGCTCCCCGCGAAGATGCCGACGCGCTGGCCGTGGCCGAGGGTGAGGGGACCGTCGATCGCGCGGATTCCCGTCACGAGCGACTCGTCGATCGTCTCGCGCACCAGGGGGTTGATGGGGACGCCGGCCAGCGGCACGCGAGTGTCGCGCCGGAGCGGTCCCAGGCCGTCGATCGGATCGCCCATCGCGTCGAGCACCCGGCCGAGGAGTCCCTGCCCTACCTCGATGTAGGGAGAACGGCCCACCGCTTCGACCGAACTTCCGGGGTGGATGCCCTGGAGCTCGCCGAAGGGCA
>CAYORZ010000120.1:611-6208 GCA_964406485.1 uncultured Gemmatimonadaceae bacterium
GACGCCGTTCGCGTGAAAGCCTACCGCTTCGGCCATCACCTCTCCCTCACCCTCGAGGGGACGCACCCGGCAGAGGGAGCCGAGCGGCACGTCGATCCCCGTCGCCTCCATCACGAGCCCGACCACCCGACTCACCCGCCCGTGGTGGGCGAGGCGGGGGACGTCGGCCATCCGTTCGAGAGCGGGGGCGAGGTCGATCATCCCTCCTCCTCGGTGAGCGCGAGGTAGACCCGCTCGAGGGCGGTGCTCAGCCGGCCGTCGACCAGCCGCTCCCGGCTCTCCACCAGGCAGCCACCGGGGCGCATCTCGGGGTCGGAGACCCACCGCACGGCGCGACCGGCCACCGGTCCCCCGCCGTCGCCTCCGCCGGGGGCGGAGAGGAGGGCGAGATCGCGGGGGTGCAGCCGGATCCGGATCAGCTCGTCCGGGAGGAACTCCGAGACCGCCTGCTTCACGAGCCGGGCGAGGATCGCCGGGTCGGCCGCGACCGACTGCCCCACGAGGTGCGAGGCAATCGCGGTGGCGAGGGCGGGGAGCTCCTTCCGGGCGGCTTCCTCGAGACGAAGAACCCGCGCCTCGACCTCGGTCACCGCCCGCGCGGCCGCCTCCCGCACGCTGCGGGTGCGCGCCTCCTCGGCCCGGCGTCCCTCCTCCACCCCCCTCCGGTGGCCTTCGGCCCACCCCTCTTCCCGCGCCTCGGCTACCGCCGCCTCGAGACGCTCGACCTCGGAAACGACGTCGTCGACCGGCTCGTCCGGGGCGGGCTTCGGCTCGACCATCTCGCCGATCGTCCAGGGGAGCGGCTCGGCGCGGGGAGACGGCGGCGCCGCGTGCCACCCGTCGGCCACGAAGTCCTCAGAGGAGAACATCGTCGTCCCTCCCCGAGCTGATGACGATTTCGCCGGCCGCCTCGAGGGCCCGCACGACCTTTACCACCACCGCCTGCGACGCCTCCACATCGCGGAGGCGCGTGGGGCCCATGAATTCCATTTCCTGCTCCAGACCGGCTCGGGCGCGCTGCGACATGCAGCGCAGGAACTTCTCGGAGAGCGCTTCACTCGCCCCCTTGAGCGCCCGTGCGAGTTCTCGCACATCGGTCTCCTGGATCACCTTCTGGAGCGCGCGGTCATCGAGGCGCACGATGTCCTCGAAGAGGAACATGAGGCCCTTGATCCGGTCGACCAGCTCGGGGTCGCGTTCTCCGACTCCGTCGAGGATCTCCTTCTCCATCGCCGAGGTCGAGAGGTTGAGGACTGCAGCCACAGCGGCCGGTCCCCCGGCCACGGCGAGATCGCGCGAGAGGGTGATGGGGGTCTCGCTGGCGAGGGTCCGCTCCACGATCTCGAGAATCTCGGGGTGGACCTTCTCCATGCGGGCCATCCGCAGCGTGACCTCGACGGCCACCTCGGGTCGCATGCTCCGCATCACCTCGGCCACGAGTGACGTCTCGAGGTGGGCCAGGATGAGGGCGATCGTCTGCACGTACTCCTTGCGGAGCACGTTCGCGAGTTGGGCGGGGTCGGCGTTGCGGAGCGAATTGAAGCCGGTCCCTTCGCGGAGCTGACTCTCGATCCGGTGCAGCACCACGTCGCCTTCCTCCGGTCCCAACGTCTTGTGGAGGATGTCGCGGGCGGTGTCCATCCCGCCGGTCGCCAGGGTGAAGGCCTGTTCCTCGGTCTCCAGCCACTCCTCGAGCACCTGCTCGACGATGGCGGGGGGGACGTCGTCGAGCTGGGCGATCTCGAGCGAAAGGAGTTCGAGTTCCGCCGGAGAGAGCGAAGCGGTGAGGACGGGGGCCCCCTCGGGTCCCAGCGTCATGAGGAGGACGGCCACCTTCTGCCGACCCGTGAGATTCTCGAAGCGGAGGGGGGTCTTCACCCCGGGAAGCGCGGCCACGTCAGGCGTCCTTCATCCAGGCGCGCAGCACGCGCGACGCATTTTCCGGACGCTGCGACAGGAGTTCCGCGAGGTGCTCCCGCGGACTCCGGGCCCCCTCGACGAGGGCCGGCAACCGGGTGCCTTCGCCGTCCTGGGCCGGGGCCGGGAGGGCTTCGGCGGCGGCCATCTCGTCGACCGTGCCGCGGAGGGCACCCAGGGCGCGGAAGGCGATGAAGAGGGTCAGGGCCACGGCGAAGGCGACCGCGAGCTGGCGCTGGTACTCGAGGAGGACGGCGAGCCACGACGGGGTCCCGCTCCCCTCGGGGACCGTGGGTACGACGACCGGAGTCTCGAAGGGCATCGCGACCACCGAGATCTCGTCGCCCCGGCGGGGGTCGAGGCCGACGGCGTTGGCCACCAGCTGCTCGACCTGGCGGA
The DNA here is from genome assembly GCA_964406485.1 of uncultured Gemmatimonadaceae bacterium. Classification (GTDB taxonomy): domain Bacteria; phylum Gemmatimonadota; class Gemmatimonadetes; order Longimicrobiales; family Gaopeijiaceae; genus Gaopeijia. The sequence continues at coordinate 2,928 of CAYORZ010000120.1, forward strand.
GCACCACACCTTCACCGTCGCCGATCGAGGCCCGGTTGAGGGCGACCGAGACAGTGAGGCGCTGCACGGAGCCCGGATTACGCTCCTTCGTCTCGGTGCTGCGGCTCGTCTGGAACTCCGTGTTGAAGATCGTGCTCGAGGCCCCCTGCGAAGGGTCGCCGGGGATCACCTCGGAACGCTCCTCGCTGAGGAGCACGCTCACCTCGGGGTCAACCGCCTGGGTGACCGTCTGCACGCGGTCGTGATCGAGGGCAGCCGCCACCCGCACGCGCACGTTGGCGGCACCGACGAGGGGGGCGACCAGTTCCTCGGCGCGCGTCTCGAGGTACGACTCCACCTCGCGCTGCAGGGCGACCTGGCGGCGGGTGCTCCCCCCGCCCGACAGACCGGGTTCCTCGCCCGCCGAGAGGACGCGGCCGCTGTTGTCGACCACGCTCACGTGGTCCGAACTCAGCCCGTCGACGCTCCGCGCCAGAAGGAAGGTGATCGCCTCGACCAGTTCCTGGCCGGGACGCGCGCCCGAGCGGAGGGTGAGCATCACCGACGCCTCGACGGGCGTGCTGCCGGAGCGGAGCGACGGGGTCTCGCGCATGCCCAGAAGCACGTCGGCGCTCGCGATCCCCTGCATCTGCGCGATGCTGCGGGCCAGTTCCCCCTCGAGGGCGCGGCGGTAGTTGATGCGCTGCGTGAACTCCGTCATCCCCCACGAGGGCTGATCGAAGATCGTCCACCCCGGCTTGCCGGCCGGCTCCACTCCGGCGCGAGCCAGGGCGACGCGGGCCTGGGCGACCTCGTCTTCCTCCACCTGCACCTCGGTACCGCCCATCGCGAGGCGGTTCCGGATCCCGGCGTCGTCGAGCAGACGGGTGTACTCGGCAATCGATTCCACCGGCAGGTCGCGGAAGAGCGGCACCCAGGTGGGCGACGTCCCCCAGGCGACCAGACCCCAGAGTCCGGCGATCGCGACGCCGACCACCGCCAGGAGTCCCAGGACGCGGGGGCGGCGGAGGTGCGGCACGAGGTCATTCAGTGAGGGCATGGCGAGCGGTTCCAGGTCAGGTCTGCATGCCTACCACGGTGCGGTAGGCTTCGGTGAGGCTGTTGCGAAGTTCGATGAGGAACTCCAGGGCGATTCCCGCTTCCTCCACGGCGGCCATCACCTCGTGGATCTCCACGGGCTCGCCCCGCAGAAAGGCTCCGATGGCGTCGGCCGACTGGTCCTGAAGCGCCTGGACATCGCCCAGCATCGACTTGAGGATCTCGCCGAATCCCGGAGCGGCTCCGACCGCCTGTCCCGGCTGGCGGAGGGGGGCGACTCCCGCGGCTGCCGCAGTGGAGCGGATCTGGTCGATGGGGGTCATGCCCGCACGTCCAGGCGCACGCCGCGCCGGGCCCGGGTGGGCGCCGCCGGGCCGGAGTCGGGGCCCGAGCCGTAGGTCAGCGGTCCCATCGAACGAAGCCGGGAGAAGTGCGCCCGCTCCTCGGTCGTGAGGACGGCCCACAGCTCGGGATCGGTACCGGGAGGCACCTCGGCCGCCCCGCCCGGATCGTGAGGGGCCCGGGCCGCCGATCCGCTTTCGGGGCGGAGTTCGGGACGGGGGACCGCGGCTTCGGAAGCACGGCCGCCACGTTGCGGCGTGCCGATCCGGTCGAGGCCCGGGGGGAGGGGAGAGAGTCCGGGGATGGAAAGGCTCATGGTCCTAGATCTCCAGCGCTCGCTTCAACATGGATTTCATCGCCTCGAAGGCGGTGGCGTTGGCCTCGTAGGCGCGCCGTGCCTCCATCAGCGCGACCATCTCGCTGGCCATGTCGACGTTCGGGTAGTGGACGAAGCCGTCGGCGTCGGCGTCGGGGTGGGCCGGGTCGTAGACGCGCGGACCCGGGGTGGGGTCCTCGACCACTCCCGCCACTTCGACGCCATACGGTTCGGGCGGCGGAACGGGGTTCTCGCCGGGGCGCGGCACCTCGATGGGGCCCAGGGCCTCGGCCGGAGACGAGGGAGAAGCCGCCGGATCGGCCGCGGCACGGACGAGCTCGACGAAGCGCCGACGGTAGGGACCCCCCTCGGCCGTCCGCGTCGTCTCGGCGTTGGCGATGTTCATCGCGATCGCGTCGAGGCGGTGGCGCTGGGCGCGCAGACCGCTGGCCGAGATGCCGAGTCCCCTCAGAAGACCGGGAACACCTCCGGGACCACTCATCCGGCCCTCACGCTCGAACGGACCTGCTGGTAGACCTTCGACAGCATCCGCGTCATCGCGTCGAAGCGGAGCTGCTCGTCGGCGAGGCGGACCATCTCCGTCTCGACGTCGACCGGCTCACCTCCGGGGTCCGCTCCGTTGCGTGCCGCGTCGAGAGCGTCGGTAAACGACGCCTCCGTGTCGTTGAACGCGTTGGCGATCCGGTCAGCGCCCGCCCGCGTCCGCTCCATCGACCCGGTGAGCGCCTGCCGCAGATCCGCCGCGGTGGCCCCGATCCCTGTCATGTGCTTGAGCATGCCTTCCTCCGATGAGTTCGGCCCGCCCCAGGAGCAACGAGCGTTCCACTCGGGTGGCACACGGCAGAGGCGGAGGGGACCCCAGGAAGGCACAACACGTAACCGTCATCACGACAACGTGTTACGGAAGCGGACCGGAATCGGACCGGGGGGCGTTCCCCCCGGGCATGGGGGGCACGACCGGGGTGGCGGGAGGGTGTGGCCGACGAAGCCGGAAGAATCTTCCGGGGGCGACCCGGCGGAGTCTACCTACCGGTTGAGCTTGGCGCGGAGGGTGCGCACGCTCATCCCCAGGAGCGAGGCCGCCTGGGTGCGGTTTCCGTCGGTGCGTTCGAGGGCGGCCTCGATCAGCGCCGCCTCGGCGTCATCGATGCGCAGTCCGGTCAGCACCACGGCGCCTTCGGGCACCCGCCCCCCGACCGCCACCGGCGCATCACCCAGGAGGTCGAAGGCGTCGGAGCCCAACTCGGGTCCCGGCGAGAGGATCACGGCGCGCTCGACTGCGTGGGCCAGCTCCCGCACGTTGCCCGGCCAGGGGTACGTTCGCAGCCGCTCCACCGCGTCGGAGGTGAAGGTCGGTGTGCGACGTTCGAGTTCGGCAGCCGAGCGCCGCGCGAAGTGGCGGGCCAGCCGGATGATGTCGTCGGGTCGCTCCCGGAGCGGGGGCACCCGCATCGGCAGCACGTTGAGGCGGTAGTAGAGGTCCTCGCGGAACCGGCCCTCCTCGACCTCGGTCGGGAGGTCGCGGTTGGTGGTCGCGATCACCCGCACGTCGACCCGCACGGGC
>CAYORZ010000121.1:0-6194 GCA_964406485.1 uncultured Gemmatimonadaceae bacterium
CGGCGGGAAGGGGGTGAACGCCGTGGTCTCGCCGACGCGGAAGGCGAGGAGGATGCCCCGCTTCACCCAGGGGACGGCTACCCACCCCCCGGCGCCCGCTTCCGCGGCGCGCACCCGGCCGGCGGCGAGAAGGTCGAGAAGGCGGGCCACGGCGGCACGGGCGGCTCCCCCGTCGATCTCGTCGCCGCTCCCGGCCAGGGCCTCGATCTCGGCCCGGAGGCTGGCGATCTCGGGGTTGGGGGGCGGGGGGGTCGAAGCGGAGGGATTCATCGGGACTCGGGGGTCGAAGGCGTGTGCACCCCCGCCGCTTCGAGGGCGGCGCGGAGCGTGGACCAGAGGGGGTCGGAGGCGGCGGGGCGGGCGAGGGGGAGCCGGAAGCCGGCCTCCGCTCCGCCCAGGAGTTCGAGGGCACACTTCACCGGCACCGGATTGGTGACGACGAAGTTGGCGCGCATCAGGCGGAGGAGCCGGAAGTGGAGTGCGCGGGCCTCGTCGTTGCGCCCCTCCCTCGCGGCGTGGAAGAGCGCCGCCATCAGCGCGGGGGCCTCGTTGGCCACCACTGACACGACCCCGTCGGCGCCGAGGGCAAGGGCCGGGAGCGTGAGTTCGTCGTCGCCCGAGAGCACCACGAAGTCTGCGGGACGGTCGGCGACGAGGGTCGAGAAGCGGTCGATGGCCCCCGACGCCTCCTTGATCCCGACCACCCCCGGAACCGCTTCGGCGATCCGGAAGACTTCGTCCGGAAGGAGGTCGCGCGCCGTGCGTCCGGGCACGTTGTAGAGCACGACGGGACGGTCGGCCGCCCGAGCGATCGTGCGGTAGTGCTCGACCAGCCCGGAGAGCGGAGGCCGGTTGTAGTAGGGGGTGACCGAGAGGATCCCGTCGGCCCCCGCTTCCGCTGCCGAGCGGGCGAGGGCGGCGGCCGAGCGGGTGTCATTGCCCCCTGCGCCGGCCAGCACCGGCACCCGTCCCCCCACGACCTCGACCACCCGGGCAATCACCCCGCGCTGCTCCTCCGGGGTGAGTGTTGCGCTCTCACCCGTCGTTCCGCACGGGACCACGCCGTGGACGCCTCCCGCCACCACGCTCTCGACCACGGCGTCCAGGGCGTCCCGGTCGATGGCCCCATCCGGGTGCATCGGCGTGACCAGGGCAGGAAGGACTCCGCGAAAGGCGGATGCGTCGGTCGAGGGATGATCGGTCATCGGTCGGCGAGCGTCGGGGGAGCGTCGGGGAAGCGGTCGTGCAGCCAGTCGGTCAGGGTATGGATTCCGGGGCGGCCGCGCACCCAGCGGGCCGCCTCCAGCGCGCCTTCGGCGAAGCCGCCCCGGTCCCTTGCCTCGTGGCGCAGCTCGACCCTGTCGTGGCGTCCCTCGAAGGCGACGATGTGGGTCCCGGCGATCTCGCCGGCTCGGGTCACCGAGACGTACACCACTTCGGGGTCCGCGCGCCCGGCCGGCGGTGCCACCTCCCACCGGGTCCTGGACGGGAGGGCGTCGACCAGGGCATCGGCGAGCATCCGGGCCGTTCCCGAAGGGTGGTCGAGCTTGTGGCGGTGGTGGGCCTCGTGCAGGTGGACGTCGTAGTCGGGGGCTCCGGCGGCGAGGCGGGCGGCCTCGGCGACCAGGCGGCGAAAGAAGGCAACCCCGAGCGAGAAGTTGGGGGCCACCAGCACGCCCCGTCCCGAGGCCTTCACCGCGGCCCGGAGGCCCGGATCGTCGGGGGTCCATCCGGTGGTGCCGCTGACCGTGTCGATGCCCGCCTCGACGAGCCGCCGGACGTTGTCCGGGGCCGCATCGGGGCGGGTGAACTCGATGGCGACCTCGGCGTCTGCGAGGGTCGCGGGCCCGATCGCGTCGCCTCGGGTCAGGCGGGCCACGATCTCGTCGCCCCGGGCGAGGGCGGCGGCCTCGACGGCCCGGCCCATCCGCCCATGGCCGATCAATGCGATTCTCATCGGGACTCCGCTGCGGGGAGGGGAGGGATCAGGGCGTCGTGCAACCGCCGCACGAGGGGGCGGGCGTCATCCTCGTCGACGACGAGCGAGAGACTCACATCGGTCGCCTGCGAGACGAGGTGGACGGGGGTCGAGGCGACCTCGGCGAAGACCTGCGCCACCACGCCGGGCGTCTGGAGCAGACCATGGCCCACGACGGTCACCGTCGCCAGTCCCGTGCGGACCGCGACCTCGGCAAAGGCGGCGAGTTCGGCGCTCGCGAGGGCCACCTCGGCCGTCGCGTCGAGGGTGAAGGCGGTGCTGGTATGCGAGGTGGCCACCAGGTCGACCGGGAGCTTGTGGCGGGTGAGCACCTCGAAGACCCGGGCGAGGAAGCCGTAGGGGATCGCGCTCGGATGCGAGCGCACCTGGACGAGAGCCACGCCGCTGCGGTGGGCAACGGCCGCGATCCCCGCAGGAGCCTGCCGCTGGCGGAGGACCACCGTTCCCGACTTCCCGGGCTCGAAGGTACTGCGGATGCGGACTGCGACGCCCCGCGAGACGGCGTACTTCGCGGCGCCCGGATGGAGCACCTTCGCCCCGAAGGTCGCGAGCTCGACCACCTCGTCGAAGCCGATCCGGTCGAGGAGCCGCGGACGGTCGACCACGCGCGGGTCACCCGAGAAGACTCCGGCAACGTCGGTCCAGATGTGGACCTCCCGGGCGCCCAGCGCCGCGCCGAGGAGGGTGGCCGTGAGGTCGGAGCCGCCCCGCCCCAGGGTGGTGGTGCGTCCGTCGGGCGCCCGCCCCACGAACCCCTCCGTCACCACCGTGCGCCCCGCGCTCAGGTGAGGAAGCACGCGGGCGCGGACGGCTTCCGCGATCCGCTCCGTCTCCGGCTCGGCACCCCCGAAGCGCGCATCGGTGTGGATCAGGTCGCAGGCGTTCACGCGCTCCACGGGGTGGCCGATCCGCGCGAGCGCCGCAGCGAGAAGGCGGCTGGACACGCCTTCGCCCACCGCACGGATCCGGTCGCCGTCCTCGGCCGACCCCGGAGAGGTCTCGTTCCCGCTGCAGAGTCCGGCGTGGAGCGCGTCGATCTCGGCGGCCACACCCGCGAGGAGCGAGGGGGCGTCGTCGAGGAGCTCGCGCGCGATCGCCTGGTGGTCGGCGCGCAGCGCCTCGACCGCCTCGGCGACCGGCCGTCCCGCCGCACGCTCCCGGGCCACGGTGGCGAGGCGGTTGGTCGTTCCCGTGACGGCCGACACGACCACCACCACCGGCATGGGCGCCGCCGCCACGAGCTCCGCGACACGGCGGATGCACGCGGCATCGGCCACCGAGCTGCCCCCGAACTTGTAGACCGCGGGTCCGCCGGCGCCTGCATCGCCGCCGTCCCTCACTCCACCCCTCCGCGAACCCGCCCGCTCGCCCGGGCCAGTTCGGCGTTCAGGAGGGCCGCTCCGGCCGCTCCCCGCTCCAGGTTGTGGCTCAGGACGACGAAGCGGAGCGTGTGCACCGGGCAGGGCCGCACCCGCCCGACCGAGATCGCCATTCCGCCCTCGAGGTCGCGGTCGAGTCGGGGCTGCGGGCGGTCCACCCCCTCGAGCACGACGATCGGTTGCGCCGGCACCGAGGGGAGCGTCTGCGCGACCCCGGGACCGCGAAAACGCGACCACACCGTGATCGCCTCCTCGGGCGAGGCGGGCCGGGCGAGTTCGACCGAGACGGCTTCGAGATGGCCGTGGAGCACCGGCACGCGCGTCGCGGTGGCGCTCAGCGTGAAGTCGGCCGGAACCACCCCGCCGCCCTCCATCCGCCCGAGGATCCGGCGCGGTTCGGCCTCGATCTTCTCTTCCTCGCCTCCGATCCACGGAACGACGTTGTCGATCACGTCGAGCGCCGACGGGCCCGGGCGCCCCGCCCCCGAAAGGGCCTGGAAGGTGGTCACGACCACCGACCGGAGTCCGAACGCACGGTGGAGGGGGGCGAGCACCGGGGCCAGTCCCCCGACCGAGCAGTTGGGATTCGTCACGATGCCCCCCCCGCTCCGGGCGGGCCCCACCCCCGCCGACCACCGCCCCTCCTGGTGGTCCAGGAGCGCGAGGTGGTCGGGGTTCACCTCGGGAACGATCAGGGGAACGCCCGGATCGGAGCGGAAGGCCGAGGCGTTGCTGACCACGAGGTGCCCACGGGCCGCCAGGACGGGTTCGATCTCGCGGGCCACCGCAGCCGGGAGCGCCGAGAGGACGAGGTGCGAGGTGAAGGGGGCATCGAGCGGCTGGAGCACCCGCCCCGCGTCGGCGGGGGGGAGGACGACGTCGGCCGCGACCCGCTCTCCGAGCGGCTCGCCTTCCGAGCGCTCCGACGCCGCGACCTCGGCCAGGCGGAACCAGGGGTGGTGGGCCAGGCGCTGCACCAGCCGCACCCCCACCGTCCCTGTGGCACCCAGCACCGCGACCGGGATGCGGGAAGAGGGTTCGGCGGACGGGTCGGGACGGGTCATGGGCGGGGGAAGGGATCAGGGGGACGCCACACGCGATCTACGCTGCAGAAATCGGGTGCGCGGGGGAAGGGAGACCCGGCGTCGTCCGGGGACTGCACCTTTGACAGACCGGCTGTGGGGAGGCTGTCGCTCCGGCCGGGCCCGACGCCCGAGAGGTGCCTGAAGACGCGCATTCTGACAGCCCGAGCCCCCCGGAAGATGGTCTGTGGATTGCACAGGAAAAGGGGTGAGACGGGAGTGTGGGGTCACCCCCGTCCGGCAGGTGCACTACCATGTTGCAAGGAGGAAGACAATGGCAATCCAGCGTTCCATGATCCGCAACCCGTGGCGCGAGTTCGACGCCCTCACCGACCGACTCGGTCTGGCCTTCGATACCCCCTTCACCCTCTCCGGGTCGCTTCGCGAGTGGCAGCCCGTCGTGAGTGTGGAGGAGTCGGCCGACGAATTGGTGCTCGTGGCCGAGCTTCCGGGGATGACCGCCACCGACATCGATCTCGAGATCGAGGACAACGTCCTCACGCTCCGCGGTGAGAAGGAGGAGGTGCGGGAGGAGGGAGAAGAGACCCGCTACCACATCCAGGAGCGGCGCTACGGACGCTTCTCGCGTCAGTTCACCCTCCCCCGGACCGTTTCGTCGGAGGGGATCACGGCCAGATTCGAGGACGGGCTCCTGCGCGTGCGGATGCCGAAGGTGGCCGAAGCGCGGTCCCGCCGGATCACGATCGGCTCCACCCCGGAGATCGTGGCGGGCGACAAGGAAGCCGCCGCCGATCGGAGCTGACGTTCTCGCGGGGGGTGCGCGGCGTCACGACGGCCCGGGTGGATTCCTTCCGCCCGGGCCGTCGGGCGTTGCGCCCGGTTCCGCGTTACGGCGCGTCGTCGGCCCCACCGCCCGGCCGTCCGGTGCCCTTCGCCCCCTCGCCCTGCGCCAGCGTGCGCGTCGTGAGGAGGAGGGCCGTGATGAGCGCGAAGGCCGCGCCCGAGAGGACCGGAATCGAGATGAAGCCGAAGACGAGAACGTGGCGCCCCGAGCAGGGAGCGGCGGCGTCGCACGAGACGATGTCGAGGGCGGGCTGGTACTGGAGCGCCACGTGGTAGAGGGCGATGGCCAGGCCGACGAGCGCGAGGGGGAGCCCGTAACGCCACCCCCGCGGGTCGCGCCCGAAGGCGGCCACCGCCGTGATGACCACCAGCGGGTACATCGCGATCCGCTGGTACCAGCAGAGCACGCAGGGGGGGAAGCCGACGACGTTGGAGAGGTAGAGGCTCGCCACCGTGGCGACGAGGGCCACGCCTCCTGCCTGGCGGAGGGGAGCGAGCGGGCCTGCCGGGAAGAGGTGCGACAGGCGGGCCCGCCCCGCGGCGCTCACCTGCATCGCGAGGAGCACCACCGTCGCCACCATGCCGACGATCGCCAGGAGGGAGAGCGACCGGATGAGGACCGCGTAGAAGCTCATCCTGCAAAGCTAATCGACCGAAGCTGAAAGGGGATGGGGTGCGCCGACGCGGCGAAGCCCCCAGATTCAGCGTATCCATCCCCCTCGGCGGACCGATCCGATGGTCGAGATCTTCAAGGCCGCAATCCAGCGCGGCGCGAGCGACATCCACTTCAAGTCGGGCGACGTCGTGCGCGCCCGGATCCACGGGGCCCTGGTTCCCCTGACCCAGCAGCGCCTCAACAGCGAGCAGGTGCGGCAGCTCGCCATGAAGCTGATGCCGCACGACGCCGACCGGGCGCGGATCGACCAGATC
>CAYORZ010000122.1:0-3025 GCA_964406485.1 uncultured Gemmatimonadaceae bacterium
CGGGGGGCCTGGGCGGGGGGGAAGCGCTCGAGGGTCGGGCTCAGCTTGTCGACACCCGCTTCGGCGAGGGGCACGTGGTGATGTTCGCGATCCGGCCCTTCTGGCGGTGGCAGACCCAGGGGAACTTCTTCTTCGGGTTCAACGCGATCCTCCACTGGAACGATCTGGACGCCGGCGCTCCGGAGTGACGCCCGACGGGCATCCCTGACGAGCTCCGCACGGGGGCCGGGCCGGCAGGCCTCCGGCCCCCGTGGTGCATCGACGAACTGTCGCCTCTCGACTAGACTCCGTTTCGTACCAGATCGATCGGCCCCTTCAACGCCGCAGCCTTCCATGGCCTCCACCCGCCCCGCGCTCTTCCGACCCGGCCGTCTGCTGGCCGCTGCCCTCCTGGTCACCCTCGCCGGCTGTTCCGGCACGACCACCGTGCCGCCGCCCGGGCAGCGCCGTACGCCTCCGCCGGCGCGCGACGGCGCTCCCGTGCCCCCGCCGACCGTCCGTACCGATCCGGAGCCGGCTCCCACCCCCGCGTCGCTCGGCGTGGTGGCCCCCACCCCGGCCGCCTTCGGCGTCGATCTCGACACGGTCCGGGCCGGGCCTTTCGATCAGGGGCGGATGTGGACGTTCGACTTCCCGCCGGTCGAATACCTCCAGCGTACCTACGGCATCGAGGCCGACAGCGCGTGGCTGGCCCGGGCCCGCCTGGGGGCGCTGCGGATCCCCTCGTGTTCGGCGAGCTTCGTCTCACCCCACGGCCTGGTGATGACGAACCACCACTGCGCCCGCGACTTCGTGACGCAGGTGAGTCGCGAGGGCGAGAACCTCCTGGACGAGGGATTCCAGGCACACACCCGCGCCGAGGAGCGCACCGTCGAGGACTTCGAGGCCGACCAGCTGGTGGCGATCGTCGACGTGACGGCCGAGATCGATCGCCATGTCGGAGACCGCCGGGGTGCGGAGCGTGCGCGCCGCATCGACGAGAAGAAGGCCGAGATCATCGAGCGGCTGCTCGAGGAGCGGGGCGGGGAGGAGTCGGGGCACAAGGTCGAGGTGATCTCGCTCTACAACGGCGCCCTCCACTCCGCCTACATCTTCCGGACGTACACCGACGTACGCCTCGTCATGGCCCCGGAACTGCGGATCGGATACTTCGGGGGCGACCCGGACAACTTCACCTATCCGCGCTACAACCTCGACTTCGCCTTCTTTCGCGTCTACGACGGCGACCGGCCCCTCGAGACCCCCGATCACTTTCCCCTCTCGACCGAGGGAGTACAGGCCGGCGACCCGGTCTTCGTCGTCGGCAATCCGGGCTCGACCTCGCGCCTCCAGACCGTCGCCCAGCTCCTCTTCCGACGCGACGTCTCGGACCGCGCGGTCCTGGCCTTCCTCCGCGACCGGGCCGAGGTCTTCCGGGAGTACATCGAGGGGTGGCCGGCCGAGGCCGAACAGCACGACCTCCGCAACGTCCTCTTCGGGATCCTGAACTCCGAGAAAGCCTACACCGGCCAGCTCGAGGGACTCGCCGATCCGGTGATCGTCGCGCGGCGGATGGACACGGAGCGCCGTCTCCAGGCGGAGATCGCGGCCGACCCCGCCCTTGCCGAGGAGTACGGCACGCTCGTCGACGAGATGGCAGCACTGCAGGAACGGAAGGCGACCGTGGCGGATGGCTTCGGGGCCTTCCTCGCGCTGACCGTTCCGGAGTACGCATCGCCCACCCTCCACCGCGCGCTCCTCGCCTACCAGATCCTGAACCTGCGCCAGCAGGGGGCGCCCGAGACGGCCACCGCCGAACTGATGGAGCTGCTCGTCGCCGTGGGCGACAAGCCGCGGGAACTCGACGAACTCCTGGTCGAGGCGCGGCTGCGGGACTTCATCCAGGCCTACGGCGAAGACACGCGGTGGCTCGTGAGCCTGCTGGCCGGGCGCACCCCGGAAGGGGCCGCGACAGTCCTGGTCGAGACGTCGGCCCTCGCCGACTCTGCGTCGGCGGTGGAAGCCGTGCGCACCGGAACCCTCGACCCCAACGACCCGGCGATGCGCTTCGTGGGCGCCTACATCCCGACGTTCATCCGCTTCCAGCAGGTGGTGGTCGAGGCGTCGGCCCGGGAAGACGAGATCGCGGCCCGCCTGGGGAGGGTGCGTCACGCCCTCCACGGCACCGCAGTCCCCCCCGACGCCACCTTCTCGCTTCGCCTGGCCGATGGGGTGGTCGCGGGCTTCCCCTACAATGGGACCCGCGCGCCGGCCGTCACCACCTTCCACGGCCTCTACGACCGCCACTACTCCTTCGCACCGGAGTATCGCGCCAACCCGGCGGAGTCGCCGTGGGGGCTGCCCGAGCGCTGGCTCCCGGCGCCGGCCGGACTCGACCTTTCCACCCCGATCAACTTCTCGTCGACCGTCGACATCATCGGGGGCAATTCGGGGTCGCCCGTGCTCAACGCCGACCTCGAAGCCGTGGGAGTGGTCTTCGACGGCAATATCGAGAGCCTCTCGGGGGACTACATCTACCTACCGGAATCCAACCGTGCGGTGACGGTGGATTCGCGTGCGATCCTCGAAAGCCTGCGCGCCGTCTGGGGCATGCCCGACCTCGTGCGGGAACTGACGGAAGGCGCCCTCGTTCCGGCGGGAGGGTGAGCCGCATCCTCCCTTGACCGGCCGCGGTGCGGGCGCCTATTCTGGCTCCCCGCTCGTCCGGGAAGGGTCGTCGGACCTTTCCCCCGACCACCGCCGGCAGGAGTGCGCGCATGCCCACCGCCCGGGAGTTTCGGACCGAACAGCTCCGCAACGTCGTCGTGCTCGGGCATGGAGGAGCGGGGAAGACCGCGCTCGTCGATGCCCTGGCCTGGGTCAGCGGGGTCACGCCGCGCCACGCCGACCTGAAAGACGGTCAGGCCCTCACCATGCACACGCCCGAAGAGGCGGCCCACGGGATCTCGGTCCAGCTCTCTCCGGCGTGGGCCGAATGGGAGGGGACACGGGTCAACCTCATCGACACCCCCGGCTACCTCGATTT
>CAYORZ010000122.1:3035-6151 GCA_964406485.1 uncultured Gemmatimonadaceae bacterium
ATTTCACCGGTGAGACGAAGGCGGCGGTGCGCGTGGCCGATGCCGCGGTCATCGTCGTCGGCGCCACTTCGGGCGTCGAGGTCGGCACCGAGAAGGTGTGGGAGTACTGCGAGGAACGGGGGATCCCGCGCATGTTCTTCGTCTCGATGATCGACAAGGAGCACGCCGATTTCACCGGGGTCTACCGCCAGATTCGTGCGCTCCTCACCCCGGCGGTCGTCCCCGTCGAGATCCCGATCGGCGAGGGACCGGCGTTCCGCGGAATCATCAACCTCTTCTCCCGACGGGCGCACTTCTACACGCCCGACGGTCGCAAGGGGGAGTACACCCACGGCGAGATCCCCGAAGAGTCGCGGGAGCGCTTCGAGTTGTGGGAGACGGAGTTGCAGGAGCGCCTGGCCACCATCGACGAGCGCTTTCTCGAGCACTACCTCGAAGGGGGGCGTCTGTCGCGCGAAGAGGCCCTCGAGGCGATGGCGCGGGGGATGGCCCGGGGCGAACTCGTCCCCCTCTTCTGCGGGAGCGGGCGGAGCTGTCACGGCACACGAGCGCTCCTCCGGAAGATGGTCGAACTCTTCCCGCACCCCGGCGAGACGGCCGGCGAGATCGCGCGGTCCGAAAACGGCGAGGAAGTCGAGCTCGCCTGCAGCGACGACGGCCCGCTGGCTGCACTCGTCTTCAAGACGGTCACCGAACCGCATGTGGGAGAGCTCTCGTACTTCCGCCTCGTCTCCGGCTCGGTGGCCAACGGCGACGAGGTGGTCCACGCTGCCTCCGGAGCGACTGAGAAGCTCGGCCACCTCGCGCTCGCCCTCGGGCGGGACCGGGTCGAGGTGGATCGCCTCCACGCCGGCGACATCGGGGTGGTGACCCGACTCCGGCACACCCGGACCAACGACACCCTCTGCAGCAACGGGCACCGGCTGTCGCTCGCCCCCATTCGCTTTCCTCGCCCCGACATCGCGGTGGCCGTGGTCGGCGCGACCCGTCCCGACGACGACAAGCTGGGCGAGGTGCTCCCCCGCCTCCACGACGAAGACCCCACCTTTCAGGCCGAATTCGACCCCGAGTTGCATCAGACCATCGCCCGCGGCCTCGGAGAACTCCACCTCGAGGTCCAGTTCGAACGGCTGAAGCGGAAGTACCACGTCAGCATCGAGACGGCCGAACCGAGGATCGCCTACCGCGAGACCGTCACGGCGACCGCCGAGGCGCAGGGGCGCTACAAGAAGCAGACCGGGGGGAGGGGGCAGTTCGGGGACTGCCGGATCCGGATCTCCCCCCGGGCCCGCGGTGAGGGGTACACCTTCATCGACTCGATCAAGGGCGGGGTGATCCCCGGCAAGTTTATCCCGTCGGTCGACCGCGGAATCCGGGAGGCGGCCGCGCGGGGCGTCGTCGCGGGCTATCCGATGGTCGACTTCAGCGCCGAAGTCATCGACGGCTCCTTCCACTCCGTCGATTCGTCGGACGTCGCCTTCAAGGTCGCGGGTTCCATGGCGTTCCAGGCGGCGGCGGCAGAGGCGCGCCCCCGCCTCCTCGAGCCGATCATGGAGGTGACCGTCACCACCCCCGAGGAGTTCATGGGCGAGATCATGGGCGACCTGAGCATGCGGCGGGGTCGCGTGCTCGGGATGGAGACGCTCGAGCAGCGGGCCACGATCCGCGCGCGAGTCCCCCAGGCCGAACTCTACAAGTATGCCAACGCCCTCCGCTCGATGACGCGCGGGCGAGCGCACCACGTGCGTGTCTTCGCCGGCTACGAGTTTGCCCCCGAAGACGAGGTGCGCCGCGTCGCCGACGCCGCTCGGGCGTAGGGCTGGCCGTCTCTGGGCCGGGAGGCCGCTCGGGCGGGTCTTCGAGGCGATCCGGGGGGCTGGCCGGGGCGCAGCGGTGGCCGACCCGGCAGGGGGGTGGATTGATCGGGGGCGGGGCGGCTGGGTAGCTTGAGGGGTTCACAGTGGGAATCATCCGGCGATCGGGAGGATGCGTGGCCGGTCACAGCAAGTGGTCGAAGATCAAGCGGAAGAAGGCCGCCAACGACCAGAAGCAGGGAGCCGTCTTCACCAAGCTGATCCGCGAGATCACCGTCGCCGCCCGCGAGGGGGGCGGCAACCCCGACTTCAATCCGCGGCTGCGGCTCGCGATCGATACGGCGAAGGGGCAGAACATGCCCAACGACAACATCGAGCGCGCGATCAAGAAGGGGACGGGTGAACTGGAGGGGGTGAGCTACGAGGAACTCAGCTACGAGGGGTATGGCCCCGGCGGGGTCGCCCTCTACATCGAGACCCTCACCGACAACCCCAACCGCACCGTGGCCGATATCCGCTACGTGCTGGGGCGGCACAACGGATCGCTGGGCACCGCGGGGTCGGTGGCCTGGCAGTTCGATCGGAAGGGCATGATCTACGTCTCGGCGGAGCGGTACCACGAGGACGCCGTCCTCGAAGCAGCCCTCCTGGCCGGCGCCGAAGATGTGCGCCGCGATGACGACGAATTCGTCGTGACCACCGAGGTCGCCGCCTTCCACGAGGTCCAGGAAGCGATGCGGGAGGGGGGGATCGACTTTTCCGAGGCCGAACTCACCATGGTGCCCCGCACCCCGATGGAGATCGGGGGGGACGACGCCGCGAAGCTCCTCCGCCTCCTGGAGGCGCTCGAGGACCTCGACGATGTGCAGGACGTGCATACCAACGCCGATGTCGACGACGAGGTGATGGCGGAACACTGATCGTGGACCCCGACCGCTCCTCCTCACCCGAGCGCATCATTCTCGGCATCGATCCCGGCACGGCCGTGACCGGCTACGGAGTGGTGGCACGGCGCAGCGACGGGCGCCTCCGGCTCATCGAGTGCGGGGTCATACGCACGACCGCGGGCGAGCCGCTGGCCCGTCGGATCCGCGACGTGCATGAAGGAATCCGCGGCCTCCTGGATCGGCACCGTCCCCACGCGGCGGCGGTCGAAGACGTCTTCCAGGGACGCAACGTGCGCAGCGCCCTCACCCTCGGGCACGCCCGGGGAGCGATCCTCCTGGCCATCGCCCTTCACGAAGTCCCGCTCGCCGAGTACACCGCCCCCGAGGTGAAGAAGGCGGTGGTGGGAACGGGTCG
>CAYORZ010000123.1:0-1087 GCA_964406485.1 uncultured Gemmatimonadaceae bacterium
AGGTCGATGAAGGCGCCGAAGTCGGTGATGTTCTTCACCGTGCCCTCGCGCACCTGGCCGACCAGGAGCTCCTTCACGAGCGTCTTGCGCTTCTTCTCGCGCTCGGCCTCCAGGATCACCCGGCGCGACACCACGATGTTGCGGCGGCGCTTGTTGAGCTTGATGATCTTGAAGTCGTAGGTCTGGCCGATCAGGTCCTCGATGTTGGGCACCCGGCGCAGGGCGATCTGCGAGCCCGGGAGGAAGGCGTCGACGCCCATGATGTCGACGGTCACGCCACCCTTGATCTTGCGGACGAGCGTCCCGCGGACCGGCCGGTCGGCCTCGTGGGCCTCCTTGATCTTTTCCCACACCCGCAGGAAGTCGGCCTTCTTCTTCGAGAGGACGACGATGCCATCGTCGTCTTCCAGGTGCTCGAGAAGGACCTCGACTTCCTCACCCTCGACCGGCGGCTCCTTGAATTCGTCGAGCGCGACCGAGCCCTCGGACTTGAAGCCGAACTCGAGAATCACCGAGGAGCTGGTCACCCGGAGGACGCGCGCGTTGACGATCTCGCCCTCGCGGATGTCCTGCAAGTCCTGGCCGAACTCCCCGAGAAGTTCCTCGAACTCCGCACGGGAGATGTCGAGGGGCTCCTCGCCGTACGGATCGGCGACGAGCTCGACCGAGATGCCGAGACGGTCGGCCTTCTCCTGCGGGGTCTCGTGCGAGACCTCACCGGTGGCGGCGTCGATCATCACCGACTCTTCCTCGGCCAGTTCCTCGGCGGTGAACTCCTCCTCGATGGGCACCGGCTCGTCGTCGTCGTCGGCCTGTGTGGCGGCGGCAGGGGCCGCGTCGGCGACCTCGGCTTCGGCGACGTCGGCCTCGGCAGGGGGCCCTTCGGGGGCGGAGTTCGCCTCGGTCGACTCAGCCTCGGCGGCAGTCTCGGGCACTTCAGGGGTCTCGGCGCCGGAGTCGGTGTCGAGGGGGCGATCTGCGGGGTTCGAATCGGTCATGGAGCGTCTCGACTCCCCGTCCGGCGCGGAAGAATGGCCGGGCGGGAGTGTGCCGGATCCGGAGCGCCCCGACGGCGCGCGGGTGGGAC
>CAYORZ010000123.1:1097-6151 GCA_964406485.1 uncultured Gemmatimonadaceae bacterium
TCCATCTCTACCCGGCCGGCCACGGCTTCAACTGCGGCGCGCCAGGCACCCCGGGGTGGGTCGAGTCCCGGGTGCACGATTCGGTGGCGGATGGTAGGGGTGCACCATGACGCAACTCGAGGCAGGCAAGGCCCTCCGAACGCTGACACTCCTGGCGCAGCGCAGCGCGGCACGGATCCTCGTCGATGATCCCACCCAGGCCGAAGATGTGGCCCAACGGATCGTGCGTCGGCTCCTGGAACGGCGATCGCTCGCAGAGATCCTCGAACTCGGCGCCGCGTACTTCGAGGCAGCCGGCAGACGCGAGGCCATCGCCACCCTCCGCGATGAACGGAGGCGGAGCGTGCTGTTGGCGGGTGCCGCGGCCGCGGTGGCCGCCCCCCCCCCCGCCGTCCCGATCAAGCCTTCGCGGAGCGCGAATTCGTCGAAGCGGTCCGGGAGTGGCTGGCGAGGGACCTGCCGCCGAGGACCGCCGAAATCGCTCACCTGGCCTGGTTCGAACGGTGGACGTCGCAGCGGATCGCGGACCGGCTGGGCGTGGCCGTCAAGCGAGTGGAGCGGCATCGGAAGCTGGCCCGGGAGCGGTTCGCCACTCGATTTCCGGAGCTGGTTCCCCGGGGCCGGCCCAGCCGCCGTCAACGCCGCCCCGAACTCCATGGCGGGGGAAGTCGGCCCACGAAGAGGTAGGGCTCGCCAAGCGGACCCTCGGTGACCCCGTGGACGGCGCCGCCCCGGAGCCGCGGGACCGGGTGATCTGCCAGCACCACCGGCAGCGACACCGTGCCGTGCGCTCCGGTGCCCGGGTCGTACACGTCGAGCACATCGCACGGCTCCCGCGCGGTCGCACACACCCACAGGTTGCCCTCATCATCGACGGTGAACCACCGCAGAAGGGGCATGACCGTCGGCGTCACTTCGGCTGCGACGTTGATCCCGAACGACCCCTCGACCGTGTGGATCGCCCGACGCACCGAATCCTGCTCGGCCCCGTTCAGGGGGGGAGCCGAGCGATCGAGGTGGACGACGTGGGTGGTGTCTCCCGCCAGGTCGATGCGCACGATCGCGCTGTCGGTGCTGACCGCCTGCCAGATCGCGCCGGCGGGGTCCCAGGCGCGCAGCACCGTCGGCAGGAAGGGGAGCGGCACCATGATCCCCGCACCGAGGGTGGGGGTCGGGATCGTGACGTGCGGGATGAGGTGCTCCGACACCACCTCACCCTCGGGGTCGATGCGAAGGATGCGGGCCTGCAATTCACCGTCCGGGCCGCCGGGGTCGAGGGCAAGCTCGTGCAGGAAGCCCTCCCGATCGAATCCGCCCAGCCACGGCTGCGTGGCGACCCTCGCAGGGCGGGCCACGACCCGCAACACCGAGTCCTCGCTCGCTACCGAGTATCGTTGATTTCGCACATCCACCAGCCAGGTGTCCCCCGACGGATCGATGGCGAGTCCCACCACACTCAGGAACTCGCCCGGGCCCTGGCCGGTGCCGCCCAGCGAGGAAACAAACCGGCCCCGAGCATCGAACCGCCGCAGTTCGTTGCCGAAGTGGTCGAAGATCAGGATCTCGCCGTCTGCAGCGACCGCGAGGGCCCGGATCTCACCGAAAAGCTCCGGCCCGTCGGTATCGGTGGTTCCGAGGCGGAGGGTCTCGACCACCGCCCCGGTGTGCTCCGCCCCCGCACCACCCGCCCCGGTGATGACGATGGGCCCGTCAGACGGGTCGGACGCAGCGGATCGCCCCGCGGCGCCCCGACCGTCGCCGCACGCCACCAGGAGCGAGACCGCCGCTGCCGACACACCGCAGCACAGAGCCAGGAGCCACCTCGGGCTAGAATTCATGGATCAGGAGCCTCCGAACTCCAAAGTTGGACGCCTCGAGGGCGATCAGTCGATCGTGCGACAGGTCGGCGAGGATCAGGTGGGGGCTCATCTCGATCCGAGCGACCGCGCGCACGGCCGGAAGCTCGATCTGCGTCCACGACACCCGGTCATGCCCGGGGATCGGAAATTCCCGGATCCACAGCGTGCCGTCGTCGGCGCCACGCAATCCGGAGGCGAACGGCAGCACGGGGTTGGCCGGCAACCCGTGGTTGAAGATCTCACGGCGGAAGTCCTGGATCACCATGTGGAAGTTCCGCCCGTCGTCGAGGACAATCGTTCCGGGGACCATCGCTTCAATCGCCCGGTAGGCGGAGTCGCGAACCGCTGCGGCCCACGCTGCGGACACGGGCACCGGACGGTGCTCGACGGGCACGCGGCAACCGGGGTCCGGGCCGGGATCCCTCGCCTCGTCGAGCGCGGGCTCCGCCGAGTCGAGTACCCACAGCCCGCCGTCAGCCAGCGTGGCGAACGTCTCGCGGCCGAAGATCACGGGAAGACCGCCATGCGTATCACCACGACGCATCGCCAATTCTTCCGTTCCGGGGCGCTGCAGATGGCGAAGCACCGAGCCGTCCTGAAGAGAGACCAGGAAGAGGTGCACGGTGTGACGCACCCGCATCGGGTCGCGGGTGCCTTGCCGGTATCCGCCGGGGCGGAAGGCCACCAATGCCTCGTCATCGGTGGCGGCAAGAAGTCTGCCGTGGTGGTACATCGGGGGCTCCCACTCCGGCTCCAGCGTGCGCACGGTGCGGCCCTCCGGATCCATCACGGTCAGGCGCCGGGTGTAATCGTCATAGGTCACGAACGAGGTGCCGGTGCCCACCACGCTCTGGAGGTTGATGTACCCGCGCGAGCCATCGTCCAGGGCCCCCTGATGCACCACCACGTTCCCGGCCGGATCGATGATCGTGACCCGCTGGTGCTCGCCGTCGGCGAGGGCGATACGGTCCCCCACCGACGCGGCGTCGACGATCCGCCCCACTCCGGGGTGCGTGCCCGCGACCGAATCCGCGAGGGGTTGGGGGTCGAGCACCCGGGTCACCGCCACCGCCGCCGTCGTCGGGTCCGGCTGCCCGACGTCGCACGGCAGTTCGCTCACCCGGTCGGCGCAGCCCCAGAGCACGGTCGCCAGGGCCACCGCCGCCCCCCGTGCCCTCCCGTGCGTCATCTGCCCTCCGGCAGCAGCGTCTTCCACCGCCCCGATGTCGTGAAGCCGACCTCGATTCCCGATCGGAAGACGAACGAAGGGGTCGCAGTGAGGCCAAGTTCCCGCGCCAATTGCCGGTCTTCCCGCAATCGGTCCCGCACTCGCTCCGACGTCATGCATTCGCTGAATGCGTCCATGCGCGAAATCCCGACGGAGTCTGCCAACGCGATCCAGTCAGCTTGATCGTGCCACGAGGAAGTCTCGTACAGGACTGCGTTCATCTCCGTCACCATTCCTTGATCCTGTGCACAAAGCGAAGCGCGAGCGGCCCCTTCGGAATTTGGATGGATTCCGGTGAGCGGAAGGTGCCGGTAAACGACCGTAGCGCGGGCCCCGCCATCCTGCTCAACTCCAAGGGCATCATGGGCCAATTTACATGCAGGACACTGAAAATCCATGAATACAACGACGGTATCGACAGCACCCGAAACAGTCGCCGTATGACCGCCGGAAACCAGATCGCTCCAGGCACGATTGATCGCCACCTTGTTTGACCAATCATTCCACAGCTTCGTCAACGTGGCTCGTACAGGCCCAGCCGGTGCAATGATCACCCAGCCGAGCAGTAGCACCAGAACGATGTTCAGCCCGACATCCACGAATCTAGTAGGGTATCGTGGTTTGATCATCGACGGGCCAAGGCGGCGGCGAAAGGCTCATCCATACCGCCCGGGCAGCTCGCGGCAAGTCGACGGAGCAGGGCAGGATTCGCTTCGTACCAGCACAGGCTGGTCATTCGGGTTCGATGCAAGGCATCGGCACCGCCCCCTGACCGCAGTCGATCGTACACTGGCCGTCGCCGAGCTCACAGACGATGATCAGCCTCCCGTCATTGCAGAAAAGGCCACCGTAGACCTCCAGCTCTTCGCAGCTCGCCGCGCGGGTCTCCGCAGTGATACTCCCCGCGCTGCTGCCGAACGCAACGAGCAGGACCGCGAGCAGCATGTTCCGAAATCGTCGCTGATACTCCATCCTTTGCTCTCCCGTTGTGAGAAGGTGCGGAGGCGTGCCCCCATCTACATCTTCAATGCGCGACTCCCCCGAAGCCCCCCCCCGGACGTGCGCGGTCCGTATCCGGGACGACGCCCCTGGGGGAGCGGGCGCGTCAAGAGGGTTGCTGCGGCCCCGTCTCCGGGTCGAGTCGGCGCGCCAGCCGCACGACCACCTCGACCCGCCCATCGAAGGTGAGGGCCGTGGTGTCGAAATCCCCGGCGTCGACAGTAGGGCGGAGCGATGCTTCGCTGCGGGTGCGATCCGTCCGGTCGCGGGCCTCGAGCCGCTCGGTTACTTCGGCCGAGCGCAGTTCCCTGCCGAGCGGGCGACCACGATCCGCGGCCGCGAGGGTGTGCTCGCCGAGGGCAACGGCGATGCCCAGTCCATCGAGGGTGTCGCGGTCGAGGAAGGGCCAGCGCTCCTCGGCGGCCCCTTCCTGCTAGGAGGGCGTAGGCGAGCGCACGGTAAAGGGCCCCCGGGTCCACGTAGCGATAGCCGAGCTGGCCGCCGTCGTCGATTTCACTGCCCCCGCAGGCCCGTCGATCGTCACCACGGTGCGCGCGGCGGGATCCGCCCCAGGTTCAGTCACAGCGGACCCGCTCCAGGACTGGCCAGAAGCCCGGAAAGCTCACTTCCACACAGTCGGGGTCGGCGTCCTAGATGCGGTTGCCTGGCTCCGCCCCGAGCACCCCGAAGACCATGGCGATGCGGGCGTCGTCCAACGGGTCAGCCGCCCCGACGAGGGCGGGATCGGTGCCCTGCAGGTCGAGGCCGTCATCGACTTCGTCCACCTCGACCCCGAGCCCGCGCAGGTCGACGGCAAGGGCGCGCAGCCGGTCTGTCTCCTTGACCCTCAGCTCCCTCACCCCCGGGATTTGCTCGCCCACCACTAATCCGACGGGGCCAGCGCGGGGCGGGTGCGCTGCGCCGCCGGGTCGCCGGGAAGGGCTGACGGGGGCCGACCTGCGGTTGCA
>CAYORZ010000124.1:0-6115 GCA_964406485.1 uncultured Gemmatimonadaceae bacterium
CGCCGGGATCGTGGCCATCACCGGGGTGGGCGGGGTTCTGTTCGGATGGCTCTTCGCGCGCTGGGATTTCAACCTCTGGCCCCCGATCCTGCTTCACGTCGGCCTGAACTGCCTGTGGATCATCTTTGACCTGGGCGTCAACGCCCTGGGCGGCATGCTGGGCAACGGGCTGCGTGTGGCGGTGGTGGGAGGGGCGATCGCCCTGACCTTCGTCATGGCGCCGCGCCCCGACACGGCCCCTCGCTAGTCGAGCATCGTCACCTGCCGCACCCGTCGTGCCCCGGGTTCGGGGAGTAGGGGGGCGCCGCGGTCTTCGGCCTGGACCTGGGTGAACTCCGCTCCCAGCAGGAAGATCTGGGCCGAGTAGTAGACCCATATCAGGAAGACAAGGATCGCTCCGGCCGCGCCGAAGCGCGAGGCGGGCGCCGCCTGGCCGAGATACCAGCTGATTCCCCACCGGCCGACGAGAAAGAGGGCGGCGGTGATGCCCCCGCCCAGAAAGACGTCGCGCCACTCGATCTCGACCGACGGCAGGATTCGGTAGCAGGCCGCCGCGAGCCCGGTGAGCAGGAGGAACGAGATCCCGAGTTCGGCGAGGCTGAGGATCGGCGCCTGGACCGGGAGGATCGCTTCGACCCGCGGTCCCAGCCAGCCGACCGCGACGCCGAGTGTGGTCGAGCCGAGAAGGATCAGCCCGGTGGTGCCCATCATGAGGAGCGCCGTGAGGCGGTTGGTGAGGAATCCCTTCACGACCCCCCGCTCGGGCTGCCGCACCTGCCAGATCTCGTCCAGGATCGCCTGGATATTCACGAAGAGCACCGAGCCGCTGAAGGCGAGGAGCACCAGGCTGCTGGCGAGCGCCCACCCCCCTCCGGTCGGATCCGCTGCCCCTTCGGTCACCGTCCGCACCAGATCGGCGCCCGCGGGACCGACGATGAGCGTCAGTCGACCCACGATCATTTCCCACACCCCGCTCCCGAGCGGGAGGAGCGAGAGGACGGAGACGGCCAGAAGGACGAGGGGAGAGAGCGAGAGGGTCGCATAGAACGCCAGGGCGGCTCCGTGCCGCATGCCTCCTTGCGCGTTGAAGCGCTGCACGGTGCGAAGCGCGAGGCGACCGAGGTGACGGACCGTCATCAGAACACCCTCCCGACCGCGATGTGCAGATGCCACCGCGACCATCGTCCCGGCGGGACCGAGAGGAGGGGCTCGCCGGCCAGGAGCGCCTGCACCACCGCGCCGGGATCGCGGACGTCGAGGGGGGAGGGGTTCAGCTTGTAGCCGACGTCGATCCGCAGCGGGCCGACCAGGGTGCCGAACTCGACCCCGCCGCCCACGCCGAAGAAGAACCGCTCCTGGTCGAGCGGGTCGCGAGGGAGCGTCGGGTCGACGAAGCGGTCGTCGGGAGTCCACACCCGCCCGGCATCGAGAAAGAGGTGGGTGCCGTGGCTCGGGCCGAGAAAGGGGAAGGGGAGGCGTACCTCGACCGAGCTCGAGACCCGCGCGAGTCCGGCCAGCACAAGCCAGCGGTCGGCCGAGGCGACAACCGTGTCTCCGCGTTCGACGAGCCGCAGGTCGGGCACCTTCGGTCCGAGTTGTCCGGTTCCCCACCCCCGCACATCGCCGGTCCCGCCGGCCGTGAAGACGGCGTCGCGCAGCCGGAGGAGCTGCAGGAGAATGTCGTCGGGATCGTCGGGCACGCTGCGTCCCCAGGGGAAGAGTCGCCCTGCGGCGACGCGTCCCACGACACCCAGCCACCCGCTCACCGGCCAGTAGCCGGTGAGGCTCCCCTCGATGCGTCCGTAGTTGACGTGCGAGAGTCCTTCGGGCCCGGCCACCTCGGTACCGAGCCGGGCGATGTACCCCTCACGGGGTCCCACGGGGTCGTCCACCTCGCCGTAGACGAGATCGAGGCCGAGCCGGCTCGTGTGTACCCGTCCCACCTCGACCGGAAGGGCGGAGAGGACGAGGGTGTCGGCTCGGGTGGCGAAGGCCGGGGCGTCGATCACCTGCCGGGTCGCGAGCGTGTAGGTGAGCGACGCCCGGGCGAGGGCGCCGCGCTCGAAGAGCAGGGAGAAGTCGGACCCGAAGCTGCGCGATTCGTCGCGAACGTCGTCCCGGTACTCGACGAACGGACGCACTGCGCCCGAGAGGCGGTGGTCCAGGATCCAGGGTTGGCGCAGCGAGACCGACGCGCCGAACCGGCGCTCCAC
This sequence comes from uncultured Gemmatimonadaceae bacterium, assembly GCA_964406485.1. Lineage (GTDB taxonomy): Bacteria > Gemmatimonadota > Gemmatimonadetes > Longimicrobiales > Gaopeijiaceae > Gaopeijia. Next base: position 2,214 of record CAYORZ010000124.1, read on the forward strand.
CGCGTCGGTCGCGGCCAGCCACCCCGTGTTGGCGACACCGCTCACGCTGAAGGTGCGCGCGCCCCCGAGAAAGTCGCGGTGTTCCCACCGGGCCTGGGCCACCGCCCCCCGCTCCGTCGCGTAGCCGAACTCGCCCAGGATCGCCCGTCGGCTTCCCTCCTGGACCCGGAGTCGGAGGGTGACGGTCGAGTCCCGGGGCTGATCGGCGACGACATCGAAGAGCGCGAGCCGTACCAGGTCGAGGCCGAACACCTGCCGTTGCCCTTCGGCCATCCGGTCGCCGTTGAACCATTCGCCGGGCTCGAGCGGGACTTCACGCACCACCGTGTTGTACTCGAGCGATGCCAGCCCTTCGACCACGATGGAGTCCACCCGGGCCCGGGGTCCCGGATCGAAGCGGATGTCGACCCGGGCCGTGGCCGCCGTCGAGTCGACCTGCACGGAGTCCGACACCTGGGCGAAGGCGTAGCCCCGTGTGCGCAGCCAGTCGAGGGGGCGGGAGCGGAGGCGTACCCGATCGACTTCGCGCAGCCGTCCCCCGTGCTCGCCGCGCAAGCTGTTCCGGAAACGCTCCCACCCCTCGACGAGGGTCGAGTCGATGGGGGCGGCCCCGGCCACGGGGGTCACGGTGATGGTATCGATCAGGATCGGTCGCCCTTCGTGCACCCGGTAGGTGACGTCGACGCGGTTGCTTGTCGTGTCGAGGCGCACCTCGTACTCCACCCGGGGCCGCAGGAAGCCGTTTTCGCGATAGAAGCGCTCGACCCGCACCGCGTCGCGAGCGAGTTCGATCGGGAGGAAGGGCTGCAACCGCGGGGATCGAACGAAGGGGAGGACGTCGAACACCTCCTGCACCCGCGCCACGAAGCCGGGGCCCCGCAGTGCGATTCGCTGCCGGATCGTGGAGGTCTCGAACGAGCGGGACTCCGGGAACTCCAGCGAGACCGAGCCGACCCGCGTGTCGCTGTCGATCAGGAAGAGGGGAGGCTGGGCGGCGAGGGGACGGGCGCCCCCGAGCAGCGCCCCCACGACCAGGAGCAGAACGACGAACAGGACGGGCCCGCGGGCGGCCCCGGCGCCGCCAGGGCAGGTGGTGGGCGCCCTCGAGCGGGGGTCAGTAGGCATGGCGAACCCGGAAGAAGAAGCTCACGGCGGAGTTGCCCGCTTCCATGTTCAGAAGGAGCCAGCGCAGCGCCTGCAACTCGATCTCCACCTCGGTCTGATCGAAGCCGGTGTCGGCGTCCGGGTTGTCGGGGTTGCGTCCCACCGGCTGCTTGAATCCCACGTAGAGCTCGGGGCGCACGTAGCGGCCCGCGATCAGGGTCGCGCCGCGCAGCCCGTCGGTGCGGATCTCGACGACGTCGAGCCCCACCCCTTCGGCCGCGAGTCCCTCGACCAGCCCCGTCACCTGCCCCAGGGCGTACTCCGAGCCGAAGGTGCGGAGTCCCCCACCCTCGCCGTCGCCCTGGAAATCGAGAGAGGAAGCCGCAGGGCGTCCGGTGGCGAGGTACGACACGATGTCGGCGTTCTCCATGCTCGGCTCGGACCCCAGGGTGAGGCTCAGATCGTCGAGGGTGCCGTCGACGTCGAGAGTGATCACGGCCTCCGCGCCTCCGTCGGTCTTCGAGGGGACCCGGTAGGCCGCCTGTACCTCGATCTGTGCCTCGGTCGCGAGTCCCTGCAACTCCACGACCCCGGTCTCGATCGAGAAACGACGCCCGAATTGTTCCACCCAGCTCCGCTGGGCCACGGCCTCCACCCGCCCGTCGAAGCGGAGGCTGTCGTTCGGGGCCTTCGTGACCCGCACATCGCCGGTCGCCTGGATCTCGAGCCGGGGATTGGCCCGCTGGCGCACCCAGGTGTCGCGGCTCGCGGTGACGGAGAGGTCGAGGTCGAGGGCCTCGAAGAGGACCCCGGGGTCGCGTCCGGGAGCGGTCACGCTGAAGCCCAGGTATTCCTCGAGCCGGCGGATCTCTTCTTCGGTAAGCTCCACCCGGCTCACCGCGGCGCCCGAAGGGAGGGCGTCGTCGAGGTAGACGTCCGTCTCGACGAGCTGGACGTTGCCCTCCAGGCGGGGTTCCTCGGTGGTGCCGACGAGGGCCGTCGTGCCGGAGAGACGCACCCGGAAGGCGTCGTTGTCGATCGCCTGGAAGCGGTCGAGGTGACCCTCGATCTCGAACTCCCCGAGCGCGAGCTGGGGGAGGGTGACCGCACCCCGGAGGGTGAGGGTCCCGTCATCGGTGTGGACCCGGGCGGTGTCGATGCGCGCCGCGTCACCGTCGAGGGTGACGGCCAGATGAGCGTCGTCGTAGCGGACCCCGAGGGCGGGCAGGCGCATTCCTCCCTCGACCAGGGCGACGTGGCCCGCGAGGGTGGGCGCGCTCTGGCTGCCCTCCACCCGGGCGTCGATGTCGAGGTAGCCGGAGAGGTCGCGCACCGTGGACGGGTCGAGAAAGGGCTCGGCCCACGCCACCGCGAAGGAGTCGGCGCGGAGGTGGAGGTCGACGCTCCCCTCTGCTGCGGAGGCAAGCCGGGTCGAGTCGCCCGGTTCGTCCCCGGCGAGGGCGAGGTCGACGGGAAGGTGGCCGGCGACCCTCAACAGTCCCCCGCCCACCACCTCGATGCGCGCGTCGACCTCGGCGAGGAGGGTGTCGTAGGCGAGGGACGCGAGGAGCCGACTTCGCCCCTCACCACCGTCGCGCAGGAGGGTGGCGTCGACCTCCCCCCGAAGGCGCGGAGCGGTGGCCTGGCCCTCGAGCACCAGGGTGGAGGTGACGCTGCCGTCGATCCGTTCGAAGCCCACGAGGTCGGTGATCCCCCCGAGGCGGATGTTATCGACTTCGACCCGGAGGTCGCTCGTGCCCTGGAGGTCGAGCGTGCCGTCGATCAGGAGGGACTGGTCGGGTGCCGCGAGCGCCAGGCGCTCGAAGGTGAATCCCCCGCCCCAGGCGACCGCGGGAGATCCGACCAGCGCCCACTGATCGTCGTCGATCCGCACACTCACCCGGTCGAGGTCGGCGCGGGGGCGTTCGTCGCGGAGATCGGCGCGGATCGCGAAGGTGAGGTCGCGGCGTTCGTCGAGGGTCGCCTCGCCGTCGATCGCGATCTCGTCGCCGTCCCACTCGGCGGCCAGGCGGGAACGCGCCACGTCGATCCCGGCGGCCGTGAGGTGGTCGAGGTGAACCTCTCCTTCGAGGGAGCGGAGCTTCAGTCCTGCGCCGAGGCGGCCGGACGCATCGGCGGTGAGACCGAGCAGCTCGGTGGTACCGACGAGGAGCGCCGAAGCTTCGCCCCCCGCCGTCCACTCGAGGGCGTCAGGGGGTCCGTGCACCGCCAGCCGGAGGTCGGATTCGCCGATCCCCAGCGGGCGGATCCCGACCCAGGGCTCCAGGGGGGTGAGGGTGTGGAGGGTGGCGTGGATCTCGAGGTCGGAGGGGGGCCCCGCCGCCGAATCGGAGGCCGCCAAGCGACTCGGCTGGGTCCAGGCGGTCTCCGTCTCCCGTCCGCTGGTCCCCGAGATCGAGAAGCTGCGCGCAGACCTCCACGCGCGCGGGATCACCAACGTCGTCCTCGCCGGGATGGGCGGCTCGTCGCTCGCCCCCGAGGTGATCGCTGCGACGGCGGGCGTGGAGCTCACGATCCTGGACTCGACCGCCACCGGTCAGGTGCTCGCGGCACTCGACGAGGGCCTGGAGCGCACGGTCCTCGTGGTGTCGTCGAAGTCCGGATCCACCGCCGAGACCGACTCCGCCCGGCGCACCTTCGAGGCGGCCTGGCGCGACCTGGGCATCGACCCGGCCGAGCGCATCGTCGTCGTCACCGACCCGGGCTCTCCCCTGGAGGCGTCGGCGCACGAGGCCGGCTACCGGGCATGTAAGCGGTGCCTGCCCGAAGCCGCACCG
>CAYORZ010000125.1:0-3655 GCA_964406485.1 uncultured Gemmatimonadaceae bacterium
CGATGACGCTGGGGGGTCGCACGGTCTCGCCCGGCTGGCGGGGGTGTGCACCGACGGCCGGGGCGGGGGGGCGCGCGACGTCGGCGGCGCCGTCGGCGGCGGGGGGGCGGGGTACGAGGGCGGCAGAGGCGCGCGGCAGGCCGACCAGGAGTTCCCGGAGCTCGGCGGTCGTCGCTGCCCGATGTGCCTCCCCGACCCGCCGCTCGAACTCATCCACTCCCAGCCGATCGTCGGCAAACGCCTGGCAGAGAGTGTCGACCACCTGCTGGCGTTCGGACTCCGCGGGCGGCGCCGCACCCTGCGCTTCGTCATTCATCGGTTGCTCCCTCCCTGGCGTCGTCCCACCCGCGTCACGGGGTCGCCCTCGGGGACCCCACGCACGGGAGATACGAATCTCGCCCGCGCGTTCATCACTCGGGATTCACTTCGGAAACATCGGAAATCCGACCCCGAACGCCCACCCGCCCTCGGAAAGTCCCGCATGGGGACCGGTATCAGACCCCCCGTGGCCCCTCGCAAGGTCGGGCATGGTTCGTGCTTGGCGCAAGGGACACCTGCTCCCCCCGCCTCGGAGGTGCCTTGAGAACCTTGACCGTCAGCCTGCTGGGAGCCGCCGCCGTGATCGCGAGCCTTGTCGTCCTGCGTCAGCAGCGGGATTCGATGCCGCGGTTGCAGACCCGGATCGTGCCGCCGGGCGAGACCCTGCCCGCCTCGATTTCACTGGACCGGCTCCGCGAACGAGGGTTCTGACCCCGCGCACCGTCGTGACGGGCTCGCCACGCGGGCACGTCACGACGGCTTCGTTCCCTCGACCGGAGTCCTCTTCACGACAGAAGGCGGCGGGGACGAATCCTTCCGGATCCCCCCCGGCCGCCTCGTCTCACGCGGCGCCACGCTCCGGGTGTGGCGTCAGAAGTGGTCGCGGTTCTTCTCGATGTAACTCGTCCACTCGGGCGGGACGTCCGTATCGGGGAAGATCGCCTGCACCGGACACTCCGGCTCGCAGGCACCGCAATCGATACACTCGTCGGGGTGGATGTAATACTGGTCGTCGCCTTCGTAGATGCAGTCGACCGGGCAGACCTCGACGCAACTCGCGTCCTTCACCCCGATGCACGGTTCGGAAATGATGTAAGCCACGAGAACTCCGGGCATCCATGGTCAGGTTGAGCAGCCTCAAGGGGCGAGGCTGCCCAATAGTGTCGGAGCCTGCCATCCATGGCAAGACCGGGAATGACAACTTTCTTCGGGAGCGATCCCGAATTCTACCCCTCGAGGTGATGTTTACCGAACATCCGGCACCACCAGGCGTAGCGCCGGGCCAGCACCGGGTGGGTGCGGAGCGCCACTGGCGCGTAGACGGCGACGGCTTCGGCGTGGGCGCGCACCCGGGATTCCGGCTCGGGCCAGAGGTGGGCGTGGCGTAGGTGATCCAGGCGCTCGGCCAGAGCGGCCCGGCGCACCCGTTCGTCGGCCACCACGAGCCGCTCGGCGAGCGCTTCGTCGCCGGATGCGGGCATCGCGGCCACCACCTCGGCCACCTCGGGATCGTCGGCGACCGCCGTGCGCGCGATCCGCTCCGGGTATTCGGAGTCGAAGGCGATGGCGGCCGCCAGGGTGGCGGCGTCGGTCTCGGCGACGTCGAGCAGGAGGATCAGCCCCGACCTGCCCGGATGGAGGAAGGGGTGCTCGCGCTCTCCGATGCCCTCGTCGCGGCGAAGAGCGACCGCGCCCGCGTGCACCGCCGCGATCCGTCGCCGTCCTTCCTCACCCACCCCGCGGTCCGTCGCGGCCTCCTCGAGGCGCCGGGCCATACGGCGGGCCCGATCCACCTCACTTCTCCCAGATCACGTCGGCGACGCCGGCCCGGTGATTCTCGAGGCGAGCCAGAGCGAACAGCAAGTCGGACAAGCGGTTGAGGTAGCGGATCACATCCGGGTCCACCGTCTCGTCGCGCGCCAGGCCGACCACCTCGCGCTCGGCCCTCCTGCAGACGGTCCGCGCCCGGTGCAGCTCCGCCGCCCCCGCGTTCCCCCCCGGCAGGATGAACTCCGTGAGGGGGGGCAGTTCCTCGTCGGCAGCGTCGATCCACCCTTCCATCTCGGCGATGCGGGGGGACGGGAGGGGCGGGAGGTAGGAGTGCACCGACCCGTCGGGGCGGAGGGGCGTGGCCAGGATCGACCCGAGCACGAAGAGGTCGTGCTGGATCGTCCGGAGCCACTCCCGGATCCGGGCGTCATCAACGGCCGCGACCGCGGTCCCGACGCTCGCGTTGAGTTCGTCGACCGTGCCGTAGGCCGAGACCCGCACATGGTCCTTGGCCACCCGACCCCCGCCGAAGAGGCCCGTCTCACCGGAGTCGCCGGTCCGAGTGTAGATCTTCTTCATCGCAGTCGTGTGAACCGGCGAATCGCCTGGGCCTTGTCGAGGAGGTCGGCGACCCCTGTCGCCGACGCGCCACCCGATGCCTCCGCGCTCTCCGAGGTCTCCGACGGTGCCTGCGCGGCGGCGGCGCCCGCGGCGAGGAGGTCGCGAAGGTCGAGGAGCACCTCGAGGTGGATCTGGTCGCGCTGGTATTCGAAGTCGAGGCGGTCGGCGGTCGCGCGGTCGTCGCGGGCCTGCGCGGCCTCGAATGCCTCGCGGTACACCTTGTCGAGACTCGTGAGTATCCGGTCCCGCTGCCGCATGCCTCGCCTCGTGGTCAGGAGTGGATGGAGGGCGCTACACCTTCCCCGCCCCCTTCGATCCGCCCGGGCGCTGCAGCCCGACCGCACCCCCAGGCGGCGAGGGGGCGGCGGGTGCCCCCTTGTGCGCTCCGGGCGCCCACGACGTACGTTGAAGGGCGCCTCGTCTCTCCCCGCTTCAGGAGCAGCCCCGTGGACTCTCTCGCCGAACGTGCCAACTCGCTCTACTGGGACTCCGCTGCAAGCGTCAACGACATCGCCGACGAACTCGAACTGTCGAAGGGGAGTCTCTATGCGATGATCGAACCGCGGGGGGCCGGACTCGCGTGCCCCGACTGCGGGGCGGAGCTGGAGTATCCCAACCGGACGGCGAGGGAACGGGGATTCCTCACATGCGGGGCGTGCGGCCTCGAAGAAGACGAGGCGACGGTCCGGACCCTGATCGGGGAGGGGGGCCGCGCGCTCACCCACTCCCGGGGGAACTCCGAGCATCGGCGAATCCTCTGGGCCACCGCCCTCCTGGGCGCGGCTGCGGGGATCCTCATCGCGCGCTGGGTGCGTCGCTGATCCGGCGTTCTCACACGGATGGCCACCAACACCCGCGATCCGCGGGCCCTCGTCACCCCTCGCCGGGAGCCGACCGTCGCGCCCGCGCTGCTCGGCACGCCGCTGGCGACGCCGGGACGCCGCCTCGGCGCCCTCCTGATCGACCTGGTGGTGATCGGGGTTCTGACAGCGATCACTTCTTCGGTCGCACTGGTGATCTGGGGGGTGGTGGCCACAACGCTCATCGTCACGGCGATCCGCGGTCCCGGGCGGTCCACGCCGCAACTCGCGTCGACCCTCTTCCGCGGGGCCACGGGATGTCTGGGGGTCGTGGTCCTCCTCGCCGTCCTGATCGCCTTCCTGAGCATGCGCGCGGTACGCACCCCGCCTTCCTTCAGTGCGGACACCGAACTCGGGGGTCCAGC
>CAYORZ010000125.1:3665-4528 GCA_964406485.1 uncultured Gemmatimonadaceae bacterium
ACGACGACGACGCCCCGACCGACGCCTCCGCCCTGTCCGACGCGGAGGCGGCCGACCGCTGGTTCCAGCTCCGCGCCCTCCGCGACAGCGTCGACGTCGGCGAGTCGTTTGATCCGGAGGAATTTCGCGCGCTTACCGCCCGGCTGGCGCCCCTCATCGCCGCCGACACCCTCGGGGCGCTCGAGCGCCGGGTCACGGGGCTCCGGGGCGAGCTCGACCTGACCCGGCAGCGGCTCGAGGCGGCGCGGGCCGAGGTCGAGGCCGCCGAGGCAGGCTTTTTCGCCCTTCTGCGCGACATCTGGGAGCAGGCGGGGTCGGCGATTGGCCTCTGGAGTCTCTACTTCACGGTGGCGCTCACGGTGACCGATGGGCGCACCGTGGGAAAACGCCTGCTGGGACTCCGGGTGGTCCGTCTCGACGGGCTCCCGATCACGTGGTGGAGCGCCTTCGAGCGGGCCGGGGGGTACGTCGCCGGCATCGCCACGGGGACCCTGGGGTTCCTGCAGGTGTTCTGGGATCCGAACCGGCAGTGCGTGCACGACAAGATCGTCGGGACGGTCGTCGTCGTGGACGGCGCCCCCGTCGAACCCGGGGCCTGGCAGGAAGCCTGGTCCTCTACCCCCTCCCGACCCGATGAGTCTGGACACCCCACCCCCGCCGACACCCCGGACACCCGCCGCCCGATTCGCCGAACGGATCGAGATGGCGGTACCGGACCGGCACAACCCCCGCCTGCGTGAGGTTCTGGCGCGGGTCAACGCCGACACCGAACTCTACGGTTTCTGGGTGGCGGCCAATGTGACGGCCATCGAGCGGTTGGGGATGTCGGACCACGGTCCGGTCCACGTGAAGATCGTCCTGAA
>CAYORZ010000125.1:4538-6082 GCA_964406485.1 uncultured Gemmatimonadaceae bacterium
GCGTGACGACGCCGAAGTGGTGGTGGCCCTCGCCGCCCTTCTCCACGACGTCGGCATGGCGATCCACCGCGACGACCACGAGTCCTACTCCCTCTTCCTGGCTCGAGAGAAGCTGCGCGAACTCCTGCCCGGGATCTACGACCCCGAGACGGCGGTGCTTCTCGCCTCCGAGGTCCTTCACGCCATCATCGCGCACCGCGCCGGAGGGAGGCCCCTCACGGTCGAGGTCGGGGTGGTGCGGATCGCCGACGCCCTCGACATGGCCAAGGGGCGGTCGCGGATCCCCTTCGAGGCGGGATCGCTTTCCATCCACTCGGTCTCGGCGGCGGCCATCGAGGCCGTGCGGATCGGACGAGGCGAGGAGCGGCCCATCCGGATCAGCATCGAGATGTCGAATTCCGCGGGCGTCTTCCAGGTGGACCAGCTGCTTCGGCAGAAGCTCAAGGGGAGCGGCCTGGAGCCACACATCGAGGTCGGCGTCGTCCTGGAAGGCGAGACGGAGAAGAGATTGATACAAGAATTCCACTTCTGATCGCGACCGACCGTGTTTGAAGTCGGGATCTCGCTCCCCCTCGCGTTCCTCGCGGGGCTCGTCTCGTTTCTCTCGCCCTGCGTGCTCCCGGTCGTGCCGGGCTACCTGACCTTCGTCTCGGGGATGACCCTCGACGAGCTCCGCTCGGGCGACGTCGGCCGGGCCCGGCGACGGGCGGTCCTCCACGCAGTCCTCTTCGGGATCGGGTTCGGGCTCGTCTTCATGTCGCTCGGGGCAGCGGCCACCGCCCTCGGACGCACGCTCACGACCTGGCTTCCGACGATCACCCGGCTCGGCGGGGTCCTCGTGATCCTCTTCGGGCTGCACATGATCGGGGTGGTGCGGATCCCGGGCCTCCACCGCGAACGACGCGCGCATCTGGCGAGCCGTCCCACGGGGTGGATGGGCTCGATCCTGGTCGGGATCGCGTTCGGGGCAGGGTGGACGCCGTGCATCGGGCCGGTGCTCGCGTCGATCCTCCTCTACGCGGGCCTGGAGGCAACGATGCTCCAGGGGGTCACCCTCCTCGGTGCGTACGGCATGGGACTGGCGCTCCCCTTCGTGGGATCGGCCATCGCCTTCAACTGGGCGCTGGCGGGGATGCGGCGGCTCTCGCGGTGGTTGCCGTGGATCGAAAGGGGCGCAGGTGCGATGCTCATACTCCTGGGCCTGCTCATGGTGGCGGGCTGGTTTGCCGACCTCACCGCCTTTCTCGCCGACCTCGGGCAGGCGTTCACGCTGGAGCCCTGACGATGCGCCCCTCCCCCGTTCTCCATCTCCGGGCCGACCTTCTCGCCCTCACCGTGTCCCTCACGCTCGGCCTCGCCGTCGGTGGGTGCGGCGGTGACGATGCCGAGCCTGCCGTCGATCCCACCACCGCCGACCTGCTCGCCGCGGGTGAGGCCGGAGGGGTCGAGGAGCGGCAGCGTGGGGGGGCGGCGTCCGTCCTCCTCGACACCCTGGGCTACGACCTCGGCGACCCCGACGCACCGGTCCAGCTGATCGAGTTCAG
>CAYORZ010000126.1:0-6061 GCA_964406485.1 uncultured Gemmatimonadaceae bacterium
GCTCCTGCACAGGCTGCGGCTCGCCCGTTCCTCCCGGGTCGCGCTTCTGCACGCAGTGCGGCGCCTCGGTCGCGGCCCACGCCGAGTCGGCCCCCGCGGCTCCCGGCCCCTCTGCAGGAGCCCCGGCCCCGCGGACCCGCTCCCGCGAGGCCGCGGCCGGGGGCACGCCCCCCTCCCCCCACCCCGCATGGTGGATGGCCGGCGGCCTCCTGATCCTTCTCATCGTGGTGGTCGCCTGGCCGATCCTCCGCCCGGCCGATGTCGCTCCCCTTCCGCAGCCGGCCTCCCCCGGGGGGGCACCCGCTGTCGACCTCGCGTCGATGACCCCGCGCGAGGCCGCCGACGCCCTCTTCGACCGGGTGATGCGCGCGGCGTCCAGCGGCGACTCCGCTCAGGTCGCGCAATTCGTGCCCATGGCGATCATGGCGTACGACCGGGCGCGCCCTCTCGACAGCGACGGGCGCTTTCATCTCGCGTCGATGCAGCATCTCTCCGGTGATTTCGCAGGGGCGCTGGAAACGGTTGCCGAGGGACTCGCCGCCGAGCCCGGCCACCTCCTCCTGCTTCACGCAGGGGGACAGGCTGCGGTCGAACTCGGTGACACGGCCGCCGCCCGCCGCTTCCACGAAGAAGTGCTGGCCGGCTACGACGCGGGCCTCGCCCAGCGCCACCCCGACTACGAGGCGCACCGCGAACTCATGCCCACCGTGCGGGCCGAGGCGGCCGCCTGGCTCGCTGCCAATGGAGGTTGACTGATGGGAGGCTTCCCCTACGACGAAGGTGCCGAGATCCCCGACGACGAGTGGGTGGTCCCGCCCCCTCCCCCCTCCCGGGAGACCGAAGACGCCCGCTTTCTCCAGCAGCCGACCGAGGCTCCGCAGTCGCCCGAACTTCTCATGGCGATGGAGTCCTGGCGGGTCTTCCGGATCATGGGGGAATTCGTGGAGGGCTTCGAGGAACTGACCGGCAAGGGGCCCTGCGTCTCGATCTTCGGATCCGCGCGCGTCCGCTGCCGCGACCCCATGTACCAGCTCTGCGCCGAAACCGCCCGCAAGCTCGGCGAGGCCGGCTTCGGGATCATCACCGGAGGGGGTCCGGGGATGATGGAGGCCGCCAATCGGGGCGCGCGCGACGCGGGGGTGGCGTCGATCGGCTGCAACATCGAACTGCCCTTCGAACAGACGACCAACCCGTACGTCGACATCGGGATCGACTTCCGGTACTTCTTCGTGCGCAAGACGATGTTCGTGAAGTACGCCCACGCCTTCGTGATCTTCCCCGGCGGCTTCGGGACGATGGACGAGCTTTTCGAGGCGCTCACGCTCATCCAGACGCAGAAGGTGAGCAATTTCCCGGTGGTCCTGGTCGGGACCGAATACTGGCGGGGACTCGTCGACTGGATCCGGAACCGCATGGAGCACGAACAGAAGATCTCGCCCGGAGACCTCGACCTGCTCTACCTGACCGATGACCCCGACGAGGTGGTTCACCACGTCGTCGAGCGGTATCGCGAGCGGACCGGTACCGATCCGAAGCAGTGGCCCTCCCGATCCCCCGACAACACGACCCGTCGCGAGGGGCGTCCCTCGCCCTGACGCCTTGTATCGGCCCGCTCGCCCGGGCTATGATTCCTCCCCGGCGGCCCCGGTCGCCGGCTCCTTGCGCGCCAGACCGGACCGCGGCGCGCGCACTCTCGAATTCGACGACGGGACCGCGTCCGGATCACCGGTGGGATGCGGGTGCCCCTGCCGGCCGCTCGCCGATTCCGGGCCGGAGAGGACGAACGTGAGCAACGCCACCAACGGGAAGGCCCCGGGGGGGTACGCCCCCGAGGGCAAGAACACGGGACTGGTCAAGCCGAAGGGCACCTCGCGCATCCGTGCGCACGAGGGCCTCGAGACCATTCCCATCAAGTCGCGCAAGCCGGAGTGGTTGAAGGTGCGCTCCCCGGGGGGGGAGAACTACCTCCGCCTCCAGAAGCTGATGCGCAGCGGCTCCCTCCACACCGTCTGCGAAGAGGCAAGCTGCCCCAACATCGGCGAGTGCTGGGAGGCCGGCACCGCCACCTTCATGATCCTCGGCGACGTCTGTACCCGGGCCTGCAAGTACTGCGGCGTGGCGCACGGAATGCCGACCGAACTCGACCTGGACGAGCCCCGACGGGTGGCCGAGACGTGCGAGGCGATGGCGCTGGAGCACGTCGTGATCACCAGCGTGAACCGCGACGAGCTCGCCGACGGTGGGGCGTCGATCTACGCCGAGACGATCCGCCAGATCCGCCGCCGGCTCCCCGACTGCTCCGTCGAGGTGCTGATTCCCGACTTCAAGGGAGACGAAGACGCGCTGGCCGTCGTTCTCGACGCCCGCCCCGCGATCCTCGGACACAACCTCGAGACCGTCGACCGCCTCCACCCCGAGGTGCGCCCCGGGGGGCGCTACTGGCGCTCCATCTCGTATCTCGGTGCCTCGAAGCGCATGGCGCCCGACATCCTCACCAAGACCGGGATCATCCTCGGTATGGGCGAGGAGCCGCACGAGATCCGGCAGGCGATGGCCGACCTCCGCGAGGCTGCCGTCGACATCCTCACCCTGGGCCAGTACCTCCGTCCCTCGCCGCAGCACATCCCGGTGGCGCGGTGGGTCACCCCCGCCGAGTTCGCCGAATGGAAGCGGATCGGAGAGGAGGAGTACGGGTTCCGGCATGTCGAGTCGGGACCCCTCGTCCGCTCCAGCTACCACGCCAAGGAACAGGCGCGCGAGGTGGAGGCCGGCGGACCGGGGTCGATCACGGAGGTACTCGAAGCCGACATTCCCGCTCCGGCCGAGATCATGCCCGAGCTGAATCAGCGGATGCCCTCTCTCGTCCAGATCGAGATCGGACGGGGCGGCACGCACTCTTCCTGAGGACGAGGACTTTCATGGCCGATACGAACACCACGACCCGGGCGCGATCCGCCGACAACGTGCGGGGGGTGCCGATCGACACGGCCCTCGAACTGCTGCGCGAGATGCTTCTCTACCGTCGCTTCGAGGAAAAGGCCGAAGAGGCCTACGCGATCGGAAAGATCGGTGGCTTCTGCCACCTGCACATCGGGCAGGAGGCCGCTGCCGCCGGGACGATCCTGACCCTTGCCGACGACGACTACGTCATCTCGGCCTACCGCGAGCACACCCAGGCGCTCGCCTGCGGGATGGAACCGGAGGTCGTGATGGCCGAGCTCTTCGGCCGGATCGACGGCTGCGCGAAGGGGAAGGGCGGCTCGATGCACATCTTCGACGTGGGCCGCCGCTTCATGGGGGGCCACGGCATCGTGGGTGCGCAGGTGCCGCTGGCCGCCGGGATCGGGTGGAAGGTCCGCTACCGGGAAGACAACGACGTGGTGCTCTGCTTCATGGGCGACGCCGCCGTGAACCAGGGCGCCTTCCACGAGGCGCTCAACATGAGCGCCGTCTGGAGCCTTCCGGTGATCTACGTGGTGGAGAACAACGAGTACGGCATGGGGACGGCCTTTTCGCGCATCTCGGCCACCGAGGTGCACGAGCGCGCCTGCGCGTACGGGATCCCGTCGTCGGTCGTCGACGGACAGGACGTGCTCGCGACGTGGACCGCCTTCCGCGAGCTCGTCGACGAGGTGCGAGGGGGCGGTGGGCCGCGCTTCGTCGACCTGCGCACCTACCGATTCAAGGGCCACTCCATGTCGGATCCGGTCTCCGGGACGTACCGGAGCAAGGAAGAGGTGGAGGGGAAGATGAAGACGGCCGACCCGATCGTCCTCCTCCGCGACGAGCTGATGGAGGCAGGCCACCTCGACCAGGAGGCCCTCGAGGCGATGGACGACGAGGCCCGCAGGAAGTCGCAGGAGGCGTACGACTTCGCCGACGCCTCGCCCCTCCCCGACGCGAGCGAACTCTACACCGACGTCTACGCCGAACTCGGGCATGGACGCATCTTCCACGATGGGCGCGAGCGCCCCGAAGGAGGGCCCTGACGATGGCCGAGATCACCTTCCGGGAGGCGCTGAACCAGGCCCTCCGTGAAGAGCTGGAGCGCGATCCCGACGTCTTCCTCATGGGTGAGGAGGTCGCCGAATACGACGGGGCCTACAAGGTGTCGCGGGGACTCCTGGACACCTTCGGCGACCGCCGCATCGTCGACACCCCGATCTCCGAACTCGGCTTCGCGGGGCTGGGGGTGGGGGCTGCGATGGCCGGACTGAAGCCGATCATCGAGTTCATGACCTTCAACTTCTCGCTGCTCGCCCTCGATCAGGTCATCAACCACGCCGCGAAGATGCGCTACATGTCGGGGGGGCAGATGCCCTGCTCGATCGTCTTCCGGGGCCCCAACGGGGCGGCGTTGCAGCTCTCTGCCCAGCATTCCCAGGCGTGCGAGACGTACTACGTGCACGCTCCCGGGGTGAAGGTCGTGACCCCTGCCACTCCTGCCGACGCCAAGGGGCTCCTCAAGGCGGCCATCCGCGACCCCGATCCGGTCGCCTTCATGGAGGCCGAGATGCTCTACAACCTCAAGGGCGAGGTCCCCGACGACGACGACTTCGTGATTCCCCTGGGCGTCGCCGACGTGAAGCAGGAGGGGTCGGATGTGAGCATCCTGACCCACGGCAAGATGGTGCATGTCGCCCTGCAGGCCGCGAAGGCGCTCGAGAAGGACGGCGTCTCGGTCGAGGTGGTCGATCTGCGGACCATCCGGCCCCTCGACGTCGAGACGATCCTGGCGTCGGTGCGGAAGACGCACCGCGCGGTGTACCTCGAGGAGGGGTGGTCGTTTGCAGGCATCGGGGCGCAGATCGTCTCGCTCGTGCAGGAAGAGGCCTTCGACTGGCTCGATGCCCCCGTGGTACGCGTCTCGCAGGCCGATGTCCCGATGCCGTATGCCAAGAACCTCGAGCAACTCGCGAAGCCGTCGGCCGAGCGGGTGGTTGCGGCATGCAACCGGGTGTTGTACCGCTGAAGTGGATTCGTGAATACTCCTCCGCCGGCGGCGCGAGCCGAGACGGAGTCCCCTCCCCGACCTCGAAGAGTCCGGAACTATGGCGACGAAGGTGCACATGGAAGCCCTCTCCCCCACCATGGAAGAGGGACAGCTGGTCAAATGGCTGAAGGGGGAGGGCGACGAGGTCGCGAGCGGTGACGTCATCGCCGAAATCGAGACCGACAAGGCGACGATGGAACTCGTGGCCCGCGGAGACGGGATACTGCGCGCGATCCTCCTCGAGGAAGGGGGGACGGCCGCCGTCGGCGAGGTGATCGGGGTGATCGCCGCGGCCGACGAAGACATCTCCGATCTCGTCGGGAGCGTCGGAGGGGGGAGCGAGGACGCCGCCGCCGAGCCGACCACCGCCGACGAGCCGACGCCCGCTGCCTCCGCCGGGGGGGGCGACGACGAGGCGGCCGCACCCTCGCGCGACGAGCCCGCCCCCGCTGCGGCGGAAGCGGACCGCGAGACTGCCCCGGGCGGGCGAGTGAAGGCGTCTCCCCTCGCTCGGCGCCTGGCCGAGGAGGCGGGCCTCGACCTCGCCGACATCGAGGGGTCGGGTCCCGGAGGGCGGGTCGTGAAGCGCGACGTGGAAGAGGCACGGACGGCTGCTCCCGCCCGGAGCGACGCCCCGGCCCCCGAGCCGTGGTCCGATGCCGGGGCGCAGGAGTCGTACGAAGAGGTGCCGCTCAGCCAGATGCGAAAGGCGATCGCCCGTCGCCTCTCGGAGTCGATCGGTCCCGTCCCCCACTTCTTCCTCACCGTCGACGTCGACATGACGCGGGCCGTCGCGGCCCGGAAGCGGATCAACGCGCTCCTGGAGGCGGACGGCGACCGCATCTCGTTCAACGACCTGGTCCTGAAGGCAGCGGCCGCGGCACTGGTCCGCCACCCCGACTGCAACGCCGCCTGGCACGATGACCACATCCGTCGCTTCCGCCACGTGCACATGGGCGTCGCGGTGGCGATCGACGACGGCCTCATCACCCCCGTGGTCAAGCACGCCGACCGGAAGGGGCTCGTGCAGATCTCGCGCGAGGTGAAGGAACTCGCCGGACGGGCCCG
>CAYORZ010000127.1:0-5989 GCA_964406485.1 uncultured Gemmatimonadaceae bacterium
GGGCTGAACTGCAGCGTGGGCCCCGCCGTGCTGCTCGACCTGCTCGAAGAGGCTGCGGCGCAGATCCGGGTCCCCCTGCTCGCGCAGCCCAACGCCGGGCTCCCGCGCATCGTCCGCGATCGCAAGATGTACATGGCCAGCCCGGACTACATGGCACGCTTCGCCCGCCGCTTCATTGAAGCCGGAGTGCGGTTCGTCGGCGGCTGCTGCGGGACGACGCCCCGCCACCTGGCGCAGATGTCCCGGACGGTGCGGGGGCTCCGGCCGCGCCACCCCGCCGCAGCCACGCGTGTCGGGGTGGAGCGCACCGCCCACGCTCCCACGCCGCTCGCCGAGCGCTCGACGCTGGGCGCGGCGCTGGCGTCCGGCCGATGGATCCGCACCGTGGAGTTGCTGCCCCCGCACGGGTGGGACGCTCGCCCGCTCCTCGCGGCCGCCCGCGATTGCGCCGCCGCCGACGTTACCGCGGTAGCGCTGGTCGACTCTCCGCGAGGCCCCAGCCGCATGGCCACCACCGCCGCGGCCGCCCTGATCCAGCGCGATGCCGGCATCGAGGCGCTCATGCACTACACCTGCCGCGACCGCAACATGATGGGCATGCTGTCCGACCTCCTGGGCGCCGCGGCGCAGGAGGTGCACAACGTGCTGCTGGTCTCGGGCGACCCCCCGGTCCAGGGCCCCTACCCCGACGCAACCGCCGTCTTCGATATCGACGCGATCGGACTCACCAACCTCGTCTCGGGGCTGAACCGGGGGGTCGACCCGGGGGGTGCGGCCCTCTCCGCCCCCACCCCGTTCGTGGTGGCCGTCGCGGCCAACCCGGGGGCCGTCGACCAGGAGCGCGAGCGGTCCCGCTTCCGCTGGAAAGCCGAAGCGGGGGCCGACCTGGCCGTGACCCAGCCCGTCTTCGACGTGGAGACGCTGTGCCGCTTTCTCGACGCGACCGCGGAGCACCCGCTGCCCCTGCTCGTCGGCCTCTGGCCGTTCCTCTCGCTGCGCAACGCCGAATTCCTGGCGCACGAGATTCCGGGCACGAACGTGCCCGCGCTCACGCTGGAGCGCATGCGCGAGGCGCAGTCCCGCGGACCGGCGGCCGCCCGAGCCGAGGGCATCGCAATCGCCCGCGAGATGCTCGAAGCCGTGGCGGGGCTGCCCCGGGTGGCAGGCGTGCACGTGACCGCCCCGCAAGGCGACGTGGCCGCCGCGCTCGCAGTCCTCGGAGAGGGGGCGGGTTGAGCGAAGCCGCCCCGATCGTGGCCGTCGAACTGCGCCCCCCCCCGGCGGGCCTCACCACCGCCGAGGGCATCGATGCCTGGATCGACCTCAACCGGGCGCTGCACCACTTCACCGGCGCCGGCCGTCACGTCTTCCTCACCGACAACGCCGTCGGGAGCGACGAAGAGGAGTCGCTCGGGCACCTCGACGCCAACCTGGACCCCGGCATCGACCGCTCACGGCTCATTCCCTTCCTCACCTGCAAGCACCCCCTCGACTACTGCCACCTCCACGCCGAGCGCGCGCACGCGATGGGACTCCACGCCCTCACCGTGGTCGGCGGGGACCGCAGCGGGGGCTCGCCGCGCTGCGTGCCTCACGCCTGGCAGCTCAGGGAGCAGCTGCGGGCCCGGGTCCCGACGCTTCGTCTGGGCGGGTGGACCAACCCCTTTCGCGACGTCGACGAGCAGGTCGGCTTCCTGCTCGAACCCCACCTCGGCGCCGACTTCATTCTCACCCAGGTGGTCTCGCATCACGACCTCGGCGCCCTGGCCGAGCTCGTGGCCCGGGTGCGGGAGGCAGGCTTCCGTGCCCCCATCCTCGCCGGCGTCTTTCACTACCGGAGCGCCAACCCCCGCACCCTCGCCCGCCTCGCCGACTTCCTGCCGGTGCCCGCGGTCGACCTCCAGGCCGAGTTCGCCGCTGGAGCCACCCCCGACGAAGTGAGTGCCCGGAGCGTCCGCGCCGCCCTCTCCACCGGGGTCGACGGCGTCTACGTGAGCAATCTCCCCCCCCGCCACGCCCCCCGAACCCTGGCCCGCATCCTGGCGCTTGCGGGGCTGTAGCCGCCCTCGCAGACGCTGGAGCCTCGGCAGACCCGCGGCAGGTCGCCCAACGGCAGCGGGTGGTGGTGCGGCGCGGCGCCGGTGTTTAGAATGACGGAATGCACCATTGTCACGGGTGGCCGAGCCCGGGTGCCCGTCACGATACCGCCCCCAGGAGGAGAGTCCCGTGCAGCACCTCGCACGATTCGCGGCACTCGCGATCGCGATCGCCCCCCTGGCCTGTTCGGGACCCCAGGCCCCATCCGCCCCCCGGCCGGTCGGCGGGCAGGCCGCGGCCAACGTTGACCACGGGCAGCACGGCGCAGCGGCTGCCGGGCCGGAGTTTCTGCACGAGTCCCGCGCGGGAGTCACCGTCCAGCCCTACACCGAGGCGGATGTGCATTTCATGCAGGGCATGATCGGGCACCACGCCCAGGCCGTCATCATGGCCGCGATGGTCCCGACCCACGGGGCCGGGCCCGACCTCCAGTTGCTCGCGCGCAAGATCGACATCTCGCAACGCGACGAGATCGATTTCATGATCCGCTGGCTCCATGAGCGGGGGCAGGAGGTTCCCGCCGACGATGGGCACGGGGCTCACATGGGGCACGACATGCGTATGCCCGGCATGCTGACCGACGAGCAGATGGAGCAGCTCGCCGCGGCCCGGGGCGTGGAGTTCGAGCGCCTCTTCCTGACCTTCATGATCGAACACCACCGGGGCGCCCTCGTCATGGTCGACGAGCTCTTCGCGAGTCCCGGTGCTGCGCAGGATTCGGAGATCTTCCGTTTCGCCACCGACGTCGATTTCGACCAACGCGCCGAGATCTTCACCATGCAGGGCATGCTCGACATGCTCGGCCCAACCCCCGGGAGTCCGACCCGATGAGCCTTTCCCGATCACCCTTCCTGCAGGGCGCAGCCTTCCTGACGGCCTGCGCGGCCCTGACCATCGCTGCGCCGGGCGCCGCCCTGCAGGTGACGCACCCCCCCGCTGCCACGACCGACGACCCCCGCGTGGGCCTCGGGTCGGGCCCCTACAATGAGGCCGGGATCGCGCTCAGCAACATGAGCCTGCTCGCGTACCGACCCAAGCCGGCGCAGTTCGACTCCGCAGTGGGACTCGCGTACGTCAACTCCGACCTCGCCTTCCGGGGCCACATCGCCTACCAGGGCAACTTCAGCGGCTTCATGGTCTGGGACATCGCCAATCCCGCCGAGCCCGAGCTGCTCAGCACCGTGGTCTGCGCCACCGATCAGGGTGATCCGTCGATCTACGGTAACCTGCTCTTCGTCTCGGCAGAGTCGGGGCGGTCGCGCAAGGACTGCGGGATCCAGGGGGTCGAAGACGGCAATGATCGCATGCGGGGCATACGGATCTTCGACGTGAGCGATCCGCGCAACCCGCAGCTGGTCAAGAACGTGCAGACCTGCCGCGGCTCGCACACCAACACCCTGCTTCCCCACCCCACCGACCCCGGCGTGCTCTACATCTACGTCGGCGGCTCGTCGTCGGTGCGCGACTCGGCCGAGATGGCCGAATGCTCGGACGGGACGCTCGCCGAGAATCCGAACACCGCCCACTACCGGGTGGATATCATCAAGGTGCCGCTGCAGTCGCCGGAAGACGCCGAGGTCGTCGGGTACGCGCGCATCTTCGAGGACCTCCCGCAGTCGCCCGGCCGCGCCGGTCAGCCGTTCGACCCGGCGGCCGGCGGGCGGGCGGCGCTGGGGCCACGGGGCTGCCACGACCTCACCTCGTATCCCGTGATGAACCTCATCGCGGGGTCGTGCGGCAGCTTCGGGATCCTGCTCGATGTCGCCGATCCCGAGAATCCCGTGGTCCTCGATGCCAGGTCGGATCTGAACTTCTCGCTCTGGCACACGGCGGTCTTCAACAATGACGGCACCAGCGTCGTCTTCACCGACGAGTGGGGAGGCGGGACCGCGCCACGCTGCCGCGTCAGCGATCCGCTCGAGCTCGGAGGCAACACCGTGCTCACCATCGACGATGCGGGGAAGATGACCCAGCACGGCTACGTCAAGATGCTCGCGGCCCAGACCGACACCGAAAACTGCGTCTCGCACAACGGGGGGCTGATCCCCGTCCCCGGCCGCGACATCATGGTCCAGGGGTGGTACCAGGGCGGCGTGAACGTCTTCGACTTCACCGACCCCGAAAACGTCTACGAGATCGCCTGGTTCGACCGGGGTCCGGTCGACGCCGAAGAGCTCGTGGTGGGCGGGTCGTGGGGCGCCTACTGGTACAACGGCCACATCTACTCGTCGGAGCTCTCGCGTGGACTCGACGTGCTGGAGCTGGTGCCGAGCGAGCACCTCTCGGCCAACGAGATCGCGGCGGCCAGACTCGTGGTGATGGAGGAGTACAATCCCCAGGCACAGCCGCGCATCGAGTGGCCGGCGGCGTTCCCGGTGGTGCGCGCCTACCTCGACCAGCTCGTGCGGGCGGGCTCGCTCCCCGAGGCGCGCACGACGGCGATCGCCGCGGCGCTGGAGTCGGCCGAGAGCGCCGGCGGGGCCGAGCAGCGAGCCCGGCTGGAGCAGCTCGCCGGGGAACTCGCGGCCGATGTCGGTCGTTCGTCTGACGGCGCGCGGGTCGAGGCGATGATCGCAGCCGTCCGGAAGCTCGCAGCCGAAGGACCGACGGGCGGCTCGCTGCCCTGATCACCCTGCGACCAGGGCGGCCACCTCGTCCGGGTGGGTGGGCATCCGCGTCGTCAGGACCTCGTGGCCGTCTGCCGTGACGACCACGTTGTCCTCGATGCGGATGCCGATCCCCCGGAAGGGGTCGGCTCGGCCTGCGGCGGCGGCCACCGCGGCGGCCCCGAAGTAGAGGCCCGGCTCCACGGTGAGCACCATCCCCGGTTCCAGAATCCGGCTGCGGCCCTGCTGCGCGTAGTCCCCGACATCGTGGACGTCGAGACCGAGCCAGTGCGAGGTCTGGTGCGGAAACCAGGGGCGGGCGTCGGGGCGTTCGGCCACCGCCGCCGCATCGAGCACCCCGAGGTCGACGAGGCCGTGGGCGAGGGCCTCGTCTGCGGCGCGGTGGACGGAGTCGACGGTCGCGCCCGGAACGATCGCCGAGACTGCGGCCATCCGCGCCTTCTCGACCACCTGGTAGACCGCACGGGCCTCGGGGGTGAAGCGTCCGTCGACCGGAAAGGTCCGCGTGAGGTCGGCGGCGTACCCCGCCACCCCGGCGCCCGCGTCGATCAGGACCACCTCGCCAGCCCGAGCCACCCGATCGTTGCGCACGTGGTGCAGGACGCAGGCGTTGGGTCCCGACCCCACGATCGACTCGTAGGCCGGCCCCTCGCCCCCCCCCGCCCGAAAGGCGCCGTCGAGCCGCCCCTGGAGTTCCCACTCCCCCACCCCGCTCCGGATCCGGGGCGCCACCTCGAGGAAGGCGTCGATCGTCACCCGGGCGGCCTCCCGCATCTGGTCGAGTTCCCACGCGTCCTTCACGAGGCGCAGGTCGTCGAGCACCACCCCCGGGTCGAACACCGCCCGCGGCCCTCGCCCCCGACGGGCGCCCCGCAACCGCGCGTGCCGGAGGGCCGCCAGCACCTCCGTCTCACCCGCTCGCCTCTCGCCCAGGCGGTAGCCTACGGCAGTACACCCGCGCAGGAGCGCCGGGAGCCGCTCCCCGAGCTCCGCGATCGGAAACGCCTGGTCGGCGCCCAGCCGCTCGACCGCCCCATCGACCCCCAGCCGCGGTCCGTCCCACAACTCGACCTCGGGATCGCGCTCGCGCACGAAGACGATCAGGCGTCCCCCTTCGGCCTGCCCCAGGAGGACGGCCACCGTCTCCGGCTCGCTCGCCCCGCAAAGCCAGCGCAGCTCGCTGTCGGGGCGGTAGGGGTAGGTGGTGTCGCGCGAGCGGAGGGCGGCGGGGGCGGCGGGAAGCACCAGGGCGCGCGTCCCCAACC